>CAITYU010000159.1 GCA_903896675.1 uncultured Planctomycetaceae bacterium | reverse complement strand
TGGCAGGCAGCCGGCACCAATCGCGAAGGTCCGTTCTTTGAGTTTGCGAACGAGCGATTTACGGACGTGGATGGTGATGGTTTGCTGGAGTACATGGATGCACTGCCAGGTCAGACGGTTCCTTACCTGTATCTTTCCAGCCAGGGCCGCAACTACAAGCGGACGAATGCAGCGGGATCGGGTCTGGCGGCTCAGGATGACTTCGACGTGTTTGGTGGTCCTGCGAACGCGAAGGACCTGCAGTCTGTGTACCTGAAGACATCTTCGCCGCCGCAGGCGCACAACAACAACGGTTATCAGATCATTTCTCCGGGTCGTGACGGTGCTTATGGTGCGGGCGGAGTATTCAAGGACAGTGAGACTTTGAAGAACGATGCCAACCGTCAGGCGGAAGTTGACAACATCACGAATTTCTCCGGTGGTCAACTGGCGCCGTGATGGTGTGAGTGCGGGTTATCAGTTGCTGCGTTTTCCTTCCGGATGCTGGTGTTCAGTATGACATCTTTTCGGACAATCGGAGCAGATCGCCGAGCGTTTACGCTTGTGGAGCTGATGATCGTCATTGGCATTATCGCCATTCTGATGAGTCTGACGTTTTCGGTGATGTATGGATTGACGACGCAGGCTGAGTCCGAGGCGACAGCGGCGACGATTCGCAAGATTGACGGCGTACTGCAGCAGCGGATCGATGCTTTCAACCGTGCCTTCAAGGGGGCTCGAGCGGACGCGGCTGCCGACATTGTTCGTCTGAAGCTGGCGCAGCAGAACATTCATGGTGTGCGGGACGAGGTGGTTGAGATTCTGGCGAAGAAGCGATCGTTTCGTTTCGAGTTTCCTCAGCGGATGGCAGAGCGATACGTTGAGGAGCATGCATCGACATCGTCGAAGGTGCCCGGTATGGCTGACAGCGTATTCATGGCGATTGCTGCTCCGTACGCTCGGGACCAGTTGATTGCCGAGGGCAATGCGAATCCCACCGATGCGGCCGTTCTGAATCGGGTTACCAGCAACTGGGCGAAGCATGATGATCGCACGGAAAGTGCTGAGCTGTTGTATTTTGCTCTGACGGCTGCGGCTTCCTATGGTGTGGGAGCGGTGGACAACGACCGTTTCAATGAGCGTGAGGTTGCGGACACGGACGAGGACGGTTTGCCCGAGTTTATTGATGCGTGGGGGCAGCCGCTGCGTTTTTATCGCTGGCCGACTCGCTTGATCGACATGAATCCGCCGGCACCATTTCAGCCTGAGCTGTCCGATACGTTGGATGCGACTGACGTGCGAGCGATTGGTGGGCTTGAGCGTGAGACGGCTGGTCTGCTGATTCGCGGCCTGTCGCCGCCTCCGCTGCCTCTGCCGAACGGTGCCCTGCCTCGCGATCTTCTGCTGACGGACCCGGACGATCCGGTCGGGCGACTGTACAGTGAACTGGAGCGGTTAAACGGGGCGAATGGCAAGCCGGTGTTCGCGACCGAGTTCAACGAAACCAACTATCACACTCCTGACACGTGGCACACGCCACTGATCATTTCGGCAGGTGCGGATGAAGAACTGGGTCTGCTGGAACCCACGGATGACAGCGGGGGGAATTTCGGCAATCTTGCTCAGTTGAACGGGACGCCGAATTCTGTGCGTGATTCGTTCACGGACAACATCACGAATTGCAATCGTTCTGCAGGAGCACGTCGATGAAACGCGATCGTCTGCTGCGGACTGCGGTGCAGCGTGGTGGTTACACGCTGGTGGAAATCCTGATAGTGGTCGGGATTCTGGTGGTATTGCTGACGATGACACTGATGACCGT
>CAITYU010000158.1 GCA_903896675.1 uncultured Planctomycetaceae bacterium | reverse complement strand
CTCCGGCCGAAACGCGCGATCAAGTGACCTGGCAGGGGTTCGGCTCAGCGGGAGCTTCGCCCTCCCAAAGGGGCGAGGCTCCAGACGAAACGCGCGATTGAGTGACCCGGCAGCGGTTCGGCTCAGCGGGAGCTTCGCCCTCCCAAAGGAGCGAGGCTCCAGACGAAACGCGCGATCAAGTGACTTGGCAAGTGTTCGGCTCAGCGGGAGCTTCGCCCTCCCGAAGGGACAACAGCCGTGGCAATGCAATCTGGAGCTGCGCACAGGATTCTGCGCTGATCCGAAATACCGTGGCTGACCATCAGGACAGCAGCAGTTCCGGCAGGATTGCGGAGCGGGACCCTGGCATGGGGTGGTTTTCAAGCGAGCGGAAGGTGAAGACGACCGACTGTTTGGTGTTTTGCGAGAAGTTACGGGTGGCTGCGTGGAAGCAGCGGGCGTGAAAGAACAGCACGTCGCCGGGCTGCAGCGGAACCGGTACGGCAGTCTGCAGCAGGGACTGGTTCTGCGGCAGGTCAGTTCGCAGAAACTGTGCAGCATCCAGCAGTTCGCGACTGGCCTGAGCATGATGCGTGGCAGGCAGCACCTGCAAACAGCCGTTGTGCAGGTCTTCAGGTCCGAGGGCAATCCAGATATTCACCAGGTTGCCGTCGGAAAAGGACCAGTAGCGAGTGTCCTGGTGCCAGCCCGTGTCGCTGCTGTACCGTGGCTGTTTGGTCATGATGCAGTTGTGGTGGGCCAGTGGCATCACCACGTGCGGCCCGAGGAGCTGCTGCAGTCGCTGCAGCAGAAAGGGTTCCTTGACCAGTTGCAGGAACACGGGATCACGACTGACAGCCTGCCGCAGCCTGCGGATCGTGCGACCGCCTTCGCTGTCCATGGAA
Source organism: uncultured Planctomycetaceae bacterium (assembly GCA_903896675.1). Classification (GTDB taxonomy): domain Bacteria; phylum Planctomycetota; class Planctomycetia; order Planctomycetales; family Planctomycetaceae; genus SXXK01. The sequence continues at coordinate 3,910 of CAITYU010000158.1, read as the reverse complement.
TCCGGGGCCCCTGGGTAGTGCAACTGGGCTTCATATTCGATGTCGCCCTGGTGAGCGGCGAGGTCACGTTCGGTGATCTGTCGCATTCGCTGCAGATAGCTGTCGGGCATCAGATCCTGAGCAACGACGAAGCCATCGCGCTGGAAGGAGGCAAGTTCGGCGGGGCTGAATTGCGTGGCACCGGTGGCGGAGCTGGTCATTGAGAATCATCCCCCGGCATCCTGCCGGGAACAGAGGGGAGCGGACAACAGGTGGTCGGGAATCTGCATCGGGAATTCTCACCGTCCACCGCTGAGGGACAAGCCGGCGGAATCAGAAATCTCAACATTCGCAATTACAGTCAGGGACCGTCAGAGAGTGTGCAGGAAATCGCGAAGCAGCGTTCCCAACTGGGATTCGACCGTCAATGCCGTGGCGGTGACTTCCGCATGACTGAGCGTGTTACTGCTGAGCCCGCAGGCGATGTTGGTGATGCATGACAGCCCCAGCACGTGGATCCCGCAGTCGGTGGCGGTAAGTGCTTCCGGAATTGTGCTCATGCCCACAGCATCAGCTCCCAGCGTCTGCAGCATCCGGACTTCTGCGGGTGTTTCATAGGCCGGCCCGGGCATCATGGCATACACACCGTGGTGAATGCAGAGACTGGTGGGGACAGTGAGCAGTGTTCTGATCAGCCCCGGTTCCCAGGGCCGTCGCCTGTGCTGTTTTCCGGACAGTGCCACGTTGTCATCCGTTTTGACGGTCTGATGCCAGGCGGGAAAGCCCGAGTGCGGGGCCCGGAGATGATCGGTGATCGCCATGAAATCTCCGGGCTGGAATTCGCGACGGATGCCACCCGCGGCATTCGTCAGAATCAGGATGCGGATGCCCATCGCGGCCATCAGTCGAATGTGTGCGGTGATGGCGGCAGTGGCGTGTCCTTCGTAGGAGTGAATGCGTCCCTGCTGTACGATCACGCGATGCCGTCCGCAGCGGGCGAACAGCCAGCGTCCGCGATGTCCGGCGACATGCGGTGCCGCCAGCCCCGGAATATCGCTCATCAGCAGTTCCCGACTGTCGCCCTCCGCAATGTGCTCAGCCGCAGCCCCCAGTCCCGATCCCAGCACAATACCAACGTCGGCAACCCACGATTCAGGCAGGCCGGCAAGCCTGCGCGTCTGCTGAGCCGCGGGCAGCCAGTCATGCTGAGCGGCAATGAGCGGTGTTGCAAAGATGCTCATGCCGGTTCGGCCTGCACCTTCCAGCCGGATTTCTGGAACAGCGGCACATACGCTCCGGGAATCCACAGGCGATCTTCCGGGAACGGCACTTCGGGGTAGTTCAGTGGATGCAGCAGCGTATCGCTGTCGGATGTGAGATCAATAAGATATCTGGACGCCGCAACTCGCCGCGAAAGATTCCGCAGTTCGAACGGTTCCAGCAGCAGTGGTCGCAGCATATCGAAGATTCCGAGATGCTGTTGTCGGGCCTGTCGCACGGCAGCGCGGGCCGTTTTCAGTTCGCGGTCGTTTTCAGCCAGCTCCCGGGCTTTTCCCGGAGGAATCACAGCTTCTTCGACTGTTTCCGGTCGGTCCCACGGATTGATGTTGGGCCAGATGAAGTAGGGAAACGCGCGTCCGCGTTCCAGCATACGCAGGTTGTAGGACGGGGGTCGGGGAGTCGGCACTGTGGCGCTGGGCTGGTTGCGGTTGAGCATGCAGAGCAGGCGTCCGTAGCCATCAGTCACCTCGAAGCCAAAGTTCATGTAATACGTGAATGTGGCTGGCGTCTGCTGCATGATCTGCATGTCCTGCTCGACCAGTGCGCGAAAGGCTTCGCGACTGGCCACAGCATGCTCGTAGTGCGTGGCCGCTGCTTCCGCTCCGACTTTTGCCGACAGGAACGCGCGCAGTCGCTGCGGCACCGGCGTGGACATCGGGCCCCAGCGATCAGCAAAGGGGTCCGTCAGGAACTGTGCCCAGCGCGGATCTTCAAGGCCGGCAAACTTTCCCTCAGGCAAAGAAAAACTGATCTCCGGCGTGTCGATCCCCAGCAGCCTGACGGCGAGGTTACCGTCCAGACGAACATTGACTGTGTCGCCATCATGAACGGTCTGAGCCGGCGTGCCAGGCCCGCTGTCCATGTCGGCCGGTCGCGCGAAGCCCGTCGTCCGATGCCGTTCTGAATCGCTTTGAATTGCTTTTTTGGCCATGATCGTTTCGTCTTTGTGCAGGTTCGCGGGCGAAATTCGACGCACGGATTGTACTTCAGTGCAGCCCAAAACACACCCGAACCCGCCGTGCGTCGTGAGAACTGAGAGTGGGGTAAACAAAAAACTCCCACGTCAGCCCCCCGGGAACTCAGATTCCCTGCACTTGTCAGCGGCATTCTGCGATTTCTGCCGAATGGGGCTCGGCGAAAACGGTCATGGTCAGCACGCGACCTGAAAATGGGAGCTGCCCAGCGGTCGGTGGCTGCCGGATTCTGCTAGCATCAGTGCGTTCGAAATTCGGGAGTTGTCAGAGATGTTATGCCTTCGTTCCCTGTTTGTGCTGCTGTTCAGCATCAGCATGAGTGTGCTGCTGCCGGGCTGCGGTACGGCCGTGCAGCGGCAGGGAACTGAGCAGTTGCTGCTGTCGGATTCGATTGACCGGGCAATTGATCAACTGGATCTGTCCGGACTTGCGAATCGAAAAGTCTACCTCGACACCGACTACATGAAGACGTTCAAGGGCAGCAACCTGTATGTGAACTCGGACTACATCATCAGTGCACTGCGACAGAAAATGATCACCAGCGGGCTGATCATTGAAACGAATCGGACAGATGCAGACTACGTCCTGGAAGCTCGTGTCGGCGCTTTGGGTACGGACACGATGGAAGTGACCTACGGGATTCCTTCCAGCAGTGGTGTGGGAACGGCAACCAGTGCCTTGTCGGGAGTTCCAGCGGTGCCGCTGATTCCGGAGATGTCGTTTGGCAAGCGTAATGGCGTCGTGGGCATTTCGAAGGTGATGGTGTACGCGTACCATCAGGAGACGGGGATTGCGGTGTGGCAGTCGGGGGCTGCGGTGGCGCGGAGCGACGCGCGGGATTCGTGGATGCTGGGTATCGGTCCGGTGTCTCAGGGCAGCGTTTACGAAGGTACTCTGGTAGCCGGCAACAAAATCAATCCGCCGTTTGAGCGAAAGTCGCGTAATCCGAAGCCGAAGGCGCTGACGATCAAGGACCGGCAGCAGTTTGTGTATCCGGCGATTCTGGAGAAGCAGTTGGCGGAGTCGCGCACCGGCCACAGTACGCTGGACGGGGCTGTGGAACCGGCTTCACACTCAACGGAGTCTGCCGAGGCGGTGTCAGCGCCCGCAGAGACACTGCCACCGACCGGAGCAGCACCCGGTGTGGCTCCAGCGCAGGCAGCAGAAACTGTACCTGCGGCGGCGAACACAGAGAGCGTGCCTCCGGCAGCGGCCCCCGCAGCGACTCCTGAGCCTCCGCAGACGCCGTAGTGGCTGCCGGCAGGCCGGAACGATTCAAACCACGCATGGACACAACTCAGGTGCCGCATGTCGCCCCGCAGACACACGGACACACACCAGCGACCTGTCGTGCGTGCTGTGCTGATAACTGCGACGACACTCAGTCAGCCGCCGACACCGCGAGCAGCCATCCCGATGACTGACCGTGACAACCGGCGCATCAGCACAGCATGAGAATCAGTGGCGTCAGCGTGAGGTTACTGGCTGGCTGCCGTGGCGGCGTAGATGCGCGATTTTTCAAGGTCGCCGGTTTGTTCGCAGCACTGACTCAGACTGCGGAACAGGACCGAACGAAAGGCACTGGGTTGAGCGGTGGTGGTATGCTGGCGACTGCGTTCCAGCAACTCAAGTGCAGTCTGCCAGTTGTTTTCCCGCATGTGCAGTCGGGCAAGGCG
>CAITYU010000157.1 GCA_903896675.1 uncultured Planctomycetaceae bacterium | reverse complement strand
GAAGCGGGCGCGGTGATTTCCTGTGAAGTGTCAGCGCAGCGACTGAAGTCTCCGCTGGATGCCGTGCTGCAGGTCACCGGTCCTGAGGGTGAAACAGTGGTTCGCTGTGACGACACTTTCGGGCGTGATCCGCGGGTGGTCTTCACGGCTGCGAAGGCTGGCCGGTACGCCGTGCATCTGTGGGATGCGGAGCAGGGGGGGCTGCAGCATTACGTTTATCGACTGACGCTGCAGCGGGGGCCGGTGGTGCAGTCGGTGTATCCCCTGGGAGCTCAGGCTGGCACGGATGTGCAACTGGAGCTGACGGGTGTGGGACTGTCTGCGACGAGTCGCACGGTGTCGATTCCTGCGGGGACTGCTCCGACGCGTTTCAGGCTGCCGGAGCTGCCGGGCGTACCTTTCGAAATTTCGGAGTTCCCGGAGCTTGCTGAGCAGGAGCCGAACAATGACAGGCAGTCGGGGTTATCAGCATCGGCTGGCATGGTGTTGAATGGCAGGATTCAGAGTGCCGGGGATGCTGATTACTGGAGGGTTTCGCTGCAGAAGGGCAGTGCGGTGCAGTTGCAACTGACGGCGGCGGAACTGCAATCACCGCTTGACAGTCTGCTGCAACTGTATGACGCGGCCGGGAAACTGGTGGCTGAATCCGATAATGCGGTGGACGGTCAGCCGGATTCGCTGTTGCTGTTTCAGCCGTCGGAGGATGGCGAGTATGTGGTGCGGGTGTCGGACCGGTTTGACAGTCGTGGTGGGCCGGAATTTTCGTATCGGCTGCACATTCGTGATGCAGGAACTCTGCGACCATCGTTCAGATTAAGCCTTGCGGCGGACTTTCTGAACCTGAAGCGGGGCACGGAAGCAAAGGTCAGGGTGTCGGCGGAGCGTCTGCATGGCTTCAGCAGTGCGATTCCGCTGGAGGTGCAGGGGTTGCCTGCGGGCGTTGTTGTGCAGGGAGCTGAAATCGCGGCCGGCAGGAATGAGGCTGAGCTGACGTTCCGGGCGGAGTCTGCGGCAGGTGTCTGCGTGTCGGCTGTGCAGATCTTTGGTGTGGGTGAATTGAACGGAGTGCGCATGGAGACTCCTGCGCGGGTGTCGGGGTTGGTGTCGGGGTCGGTGTCGGCGGAAGCGGGAACGCATTTGTGGCTGGCAGTGACTGTGGCGACACCATTTCGGTTTGTAGGGGACTTCGAAACCCGCTATGCGGCTCGAGGTTCCGCATTTACTCGACGGTATCGCATTGAGCGTGGTGGCTATGAAGGGCCGTTGCAGGTGTCACTGGCCGAGCGACAGACGCGGCATTTGCAGGGAGTGACGGGGCCGGTGATCGAGGTGCCTGCAGGACAGAGTGAATTCGAATATACGGTCCATTTGCCTCCGTGGATGGAAATTGGCCGTACCAGTCGCACGTGCCTGATGGCTGTGGGTCAGGTCCCGACTGAGGACGGTCGTGTGCACAATGTCAGCTACACGTCGTTTGAGCAGAATGATCAGATCATCGTGCTGGTGGATCCCGGTCGGATGAATCTGCGTCTGGAGCGCAGTTCGTTGCTGGCGATCCGAGGTGCGGAGGCGGAATTGCCGTTTGAGGTGCAGCGTGGTCCGGATTGTGCCGGGCCATTGCGGGTGGAGTTGCTGCTGCCGCGGCATATGGAGGGTATCGTTTGTGACGCGGTGCAACTGCCTGCTGAGGAGACGGCGGGTGTGTTGAAACTGCGTTTTGCGGCGGGCGGTGTGGGTCCTTTGAACATGCCGTTGCTGGTGCGAGCCACGGTGGGTGTTGGGGCGCAGCGGACGTGTGCTGAGTCGCCTTTGACGCTGATTGAAGCTGCTGCTGCAGGCGCTGTGCGGGGTGAACTGGACTGCAGGTGAGGAGCCGGCGAGTGTGATGCCGGGTTGTGGCGTGGGCTTTCAGTCGCCACCGCCGGTTTTTCGGGGTATAGTGCCGGCCTTGTGCCGCATTTCTGCTTACATTGTTCTCTGGATCTGCTGTTATGACACGGTGCAGACGTACTTTCTGTGCAGCCATTTTCGGTGTTTTTCTGGGCGTTTCCGGGTTGCATGCCGGGGACTGGCCGCGCTGGCGTGGTCCGTTGGATACCGGCAGTGTGGACGGTGGGGTCTATCCCGACAGTCTCAGCCCGGAAACTCTGATCTGGCAGACACCGCTGCCTGGCAAAGGCTGCTCGACTCCGATTATCGTCGCAAACACTCTGTATGTGACGGCACCGTTTGAAGGTCGCGACGCCGTACTGGCGTTTGATCTGGCTGGCAAACAGCTTTGGCAGACTGTGTTTGAAAAGGAAGATGCAGGCAAACATCGCAACGGTTCGGGCAGCAATGCTTCGCCGGTCAGCGATGGCAAGGCGATTTATGTCTATTTCAAGAGTGGGACGCTGGCAGCGGTCGACCCGTCGGGAAAGGTGCTCTGGCAGACCAACATTGTCGAGCGATTCGGGAAGGATACGCTGTACTGGGATCATGGGACTTCGCCGGTGCTCACCAGCACTCACGTGGTGCTGGCGCGTATGCACAATGGTGAATCGTGGCTGGCCGCGTTTGACAAACGCAGTGGGGAAATGTCGTGGAAGACGGATCGCAACTTCCAGACTCCGCAGGAAGGTGATCACGGTTATGCGACTCCGCTGGTGGTGATGCGGGACGGCAGGGAAACGATTCTGACGTGGGGTGCCGAGCATCTGACGATGCACGATGCGGGATCCGGGAAGCTGCTGTGGACCTGCGGCAACTTCAACCCTGACGGTGAGAAGCTGTGGCCGTCCATTTCGACACCGGTGATTGTTGATGGTACGGCGGTGATTGCTTTTGGCCGTAATGACCGAGGCAAGCCGCGACTGCATGGGATCCGCCTTGAAGGCTCGGGAGACGTCACAGCCAATGCTCATGCGTGGCTGCGGACTGATGTGGGCACGTTTGTGCCCAGTGCGGCCGTCTGGAATCAGAAGGTGTACCTTGTGCGGGACGGTGGTGAGGTGGAGTGTCTGGAACCCGCGACTGGCAGGTCTGTCTGGAAGAATGCATTTCCGAAGCATCGTACAAATTTCTATTCCTCGCCGGTGATTGCCGGTGGGCGATTTTATGCCCCGCGTGAGGACGGGGTTGTGTTTGTTGCCAGTGTTGAGGGTGATGAGTTTCGTGTTTTGTCGCAGAGCGATCTGCAGGAGCCGGTCATCGGTTCACCGATCCCTGTGGACGGTCGCATTTATGTGCGTGGTGAACGTCACCTGTTCTGTTTTGGTATCAAGCAGCGATAAGAGCCGGTCATCAGGGGATTTTTTCGGAGCGATTCATGAGCCAGTCTCAGCCGAGCAGCGGCGAAAAACGTGGATTACTGGGAACCTTTCTGGATACGATTGAGTGGGTGGGCAACAAGCTGCCGGATCCGGCGGTGCTGTTTGTGATGGGGATTGCCACGGTGTGGCTGTTGTCTGCCGTGTTTTCGTATGTGGAATTCAGTGAGACGCTGCCGGGCAAGTCTGACCCCATCCGCATCGTGAATCTGCTGGCTCCGGAAAAGATTGCCGACTTTCTGTCGAAGATGACTGAAACCTTTGTGGGATTTCATCCACTGGGTGTGGTGCTGGTGGCGATGCTGGGCGTGGGCGTTGCAGAGCACTCGGGCTTCATCAACGCGGTGCTCAAGACAATGCTCACGTTTACTCCGAAGGCCCTGCTGACGCCGATGGTGGTGTTTGTGGCGGTGATCAGCCACACGGCGGCGGACGCGGGCTATGTGGTGGTCATTCCGCTGGCCGGGGTGATTTTTTATGCTGTCGGTCGGCATCCGCTGGCCGGCATTTCAGCGGCGTTTGCCGGAGTCAGCGGAGGTTTCAGCGCGAATTTCATTCCCTGTGGCATTGATCCTCTGCTGGCCGGTCTGACAACCTCGGGTGCTCAGTTGGTGGATTCGGCGTATGTTGTGAATCCGCTGTGCAACTGGTTTTTCACGGGCTGTTCCAGTGTTCTGATCATCGCCATTGGCTGGGTCATCACGGATTTTGTGATTGAGCCGCGGCTGAAGAATTCGGTGATCGACGGTGATCCCGAGCAGATGCCGAAGCTGCCCGAACTGAGTGCTCAGGATCGCCTCGGCATGGTGCTTGCGGGTTGTTCGGTGCTGGTGTGTGTTGTGCTGCTGGCCGTGTGGTCACTGTGGCCCGGATCAGCGCTGCAGGCGAAGCCACCGGAGGGTGAGGAGTGGGAACTTTACCAGCGTCTGACCAGTCTGAACAAAGTGGCTCCGGCAAAACTGATGGGTTCGATTGTGCCTCTGATCTTTGTGTTCTTCCTGATTCCCGGGTTGGTGCACGGCTTCGTCTCCGGCACCTTCAGGACTCATCGCGATGCCGTGAAGGGCATGAGCAAAGCGATGGAATCGATGAGTTATTACCTTGTGCTGGTCTTCTTTGCCGCGCTGTTTATTGCGTCGTTCACGGAATCGGGATTTGGAGCCCTGTTGGCGGTGAAGGGTGCGGCGCGACTGAAGGCGATGGATGCGTCCCCGGGGGTGACGATTGCCGGAGTGATTCTGCTGTCGACAACGGTGAATCTGCTGATAGGTTCAGCATCGGCGAAGTGGGCCATGCTGTCACCGATCTTTGTGCCCATGCTGATGCTGCTGGGTATATCGCCGGAGCTGACGCAGGCGGCTTATCGGGTGGGTGATTCGTGCACCAATATCATTACTCCGATGATGCCGTATTTTCCTCTGGTGGTGGTCTTCTGCCAGAAATACGTGAAGAGCACGGGTCTGGGAACGGTGACCTCGCTGATGCTGCCGTATTCCATGACATTTCTGGTGCTTTGGTCTGTGTTTCTGTTTGTGTACTGGCAGTTGGGGATGCCGCTGGGGATTCAGGGTGGCTATCAGTATGTTCCGGTGGCGTTGCCTGCTGTTGGTTAGTCGCGTTGGACACGAACCGCGGTCTGGGCTTCAGCGTGGTTAAGTTGCGTACCCTGCCGCAAGAAAAACACGGGGTTTTCCAACCGGGAGACTCTGCGGTGCGGCTCCGTGTGCGATTTTTGAGTGTGTTGTGATTGCTGCGCTGCGAGGCGAGGATTGTTCTGACAGCGTCAAGCTGACTTCAATGCATGGAACATCGCGGCGCCTTTTGGGGGATGGGCCGGGCAGGAATGACGCGAGGGACAAAAGGCGTCTTGTGGCGTCAAAACGACCCCAATTCATTGAACAACGCCGTGTTTTTCGAGGGTTGGGCCGGGCAGGAATGCCCGGGCTACCTTTTTGGTGGTGTTGTGAATGCCACCGTGGGAAGTGAGAGGCTGTGACTGCCACGGTGCGTTGGGCCGACTTGTTCCGGTTGAAAAAGGCGGTGTTTGTTTTGGGGGGGTCGGGTGCGTCAGTTGCCCGGGCTAAAGCCCAGGCTACGGTTTGTTGTCCTCGGCGTCAGGAGTGTCCGGGGGAG
>CAITYU010000156.1 GCA_903896675.1 uncultured Planctomycetaceae bacterium | reverse complement strand
GCCAGCCTCGTGCTGCTGTCTCTGACCGTGTGGTGGATGGTGCAGCAACGCCGTCAGGATGTGGCACGGCGCGTCTGGCGACAGCAGCAGGATGCGGTCGAACAGGCGCTGCAGGCCGGCGATCTGCCACTGCTCACCACGTCTCTGGAACGTGTGGTGGAAGCAGCCGGGATTCTGCGTCGACAGGATGCGGAAGCGCAGCGGGCGGAAGGGCTGCTGCGGCAGTGTCGGGCGGTGAATCAGTTGTCGCAACTGGATCTGGTCAGTTCGCTGGAGCAGTTGTCGGCGGGCAACGAGGTGACGGACGATCGTCTGACGGCCGAGGTGCGCGGTCTGGTGTTTGTGTTTGAGGCGGTGCTGAAACCGCAGGCGGAGCCGGCGGGGGTGCTGGAGCTGGATCTGCCGCTGCTGACCGGTGCGCGGCGGGTCCGGATACTGACCGCTGCGCAGTCGCTGCGGCAGCTGCAGTCTGCGGCTCCGCAGCGACCGGTGTTGTTTGCCGGGACGATGCAGGCGGGTCAGACAAATCCGGCCGACGGATCTCTGCAGTTGCGGCTGGACGACAGTTCGGTGGTGATACTGACGGAAGCTGTGACGGCGGGTGCAGCGGGCTATTCCGTGGCGGACGCGGGTGTGGCGGAGTTATTGCGGCAGCAGCAGTTGTTCCTGGGATATGCCCCTGCGGCTGAGGCGGGGGGTTCTGGAAAGACTGTGGCGGAACCTGTGGGAGCAAAGCCATGAATGCCGGCAGTAAAGTCCTGCTGTGGTGCGGGTTGTGGGTGTGGCTGCTGCTGTGCTGTTGTGCCGCCCCCGTGGAGGCTCAGACGCTGTCCGTACCGCAGCTGCTGAAGCAGCAGGATCGCTGGGGTGAGCTGGCGGATGCGGGTGCGCGGGTGCAGCTGGAAGGTCGTTTTCAGAGTCGTACGGCGGAATCATTTCGGCTGGAGAAGCTGGAGCTGATTTTTCGGCATCCGCCCACGGTCCGTCTGCCGGATCGCATTCGTCGCGCGCAGCGGGTGGAGGTGACCGGCGGGTTGACTCGCGACGGTTCCCGGCTGTTTTTCACGGTGCAGCGTCTGCAGGTGGGTGAGACGGACGAAGAGCAGTTGCGACGGCGGATGGGTGAACCGGGCAACGAGCAGCCTGAGAAGTTGCTGTTGCTGGCGGCGGAGTATGTGCCGCGGGCGGAATTTTATGAGGACGACGTACTGCGGCAGGAGATTCAGGCGGTGCGTGGTCAGGCGATTCAGCGGCAGAAGCAGTTGGTGCGGAATGATCCGCTCGGGCTGGCGGGTCTGCTGCAGTCGGCAGAACAACTGGGGGTTTCGGCAGAGACGACCGGGCAACTGCGGTTTGAGCTGCTGGCACTGCGTTTGAAGCAGCCGGGCACCGAGCTGCAGTCGCTGCTGGCGGATGCGCGGCGGCTGGAAGGCTGGGATGATCGCCAGCAGGTGATCCCGGCCAGTCTGCAGCAGGCCTTTGCGAAGAATGCAGGAGCGGCGTGGACAGCGGCTACTCCGGCAGAACGGCGACTGCTGCAGCGGCTGCTGTATGTGCAGTTGCGGCTGCTGGATCTGCGGCAGCAGTTGAAGACGGACGGCAGCAATGGTCTGGAGCTGGGCCGGCTGGTGCGAGAAGAATTGCCGACCGAAGTGCAGGTGGCTCAGGAGCTGGAGCAGCGGGAGGTGAAGTGGCAGTTATCGCGTGCCGCTGAGCTGGATCGCGAGGAGCTGATTGCCGTAAGTGGTCTGCTGCTGCGACTGGATCGCGTGGCTGAAAACGCACAGCTCAGAACCGCGTGGTTGCAGGGGCAGGAGCAGCGATTCGGTCTGCAGACGCTGGCCGGGCAGATTCGCACGGCGGACGAGTATCTGTTTGTGGGTGAGGAGTGGCAGGACCGAGCGGCTCGGGAGCGTGGTGTGGAGCTGTTGAAGCAGGCGTGGGAGCGGGCGGTGCAGGAGTCCCCGGCAGATGCCGACGGTTTGGCTCAACGGCTGAAAACGCTGGGCTGGGAACGGCTGAAGAACAGTTGGATCAGCAGTGCGGACTTTCTGAAGCGTCCGCCGGATGACGTGCAGCGGGCGGCGCGTGAGGGTCGAGTGGTGAAGGGGATGACGGCCGAACAGGTCTCGCAGACTCTGGGACGTCCGAATCGCACGGCGAAGCTGGCAGCGCAGCGAGTCTTCCGGGAATTCTGGATTTATGAGGAGGCGGGGCTGGTGGTGCGGCTGCGGCGGAATCAGCAGCGGACGAATGAAGCGTTGGTGGTGGAGGATGTGGTGCGGGACGAGGCGGCGAGGCGAAAACAGGACTGAAGAATCCGGAATTATGAATGATTTCGGGGCAAACTGAGCATTTGCCGATGTTCGATGTCAGGAATGCGGTGGCGGCAGCTTCCCACGCGCAGGAAAGTCTGGCTGAAAAAGTTCATTTTGGCCGATCAACACTGCCGAGTGCAGGGGTGGGCGGTAGCATTTTTGGGTTGCCGTGGCGTGGACTTGCGTTAAGTCCGGTCCGTGGTTGTTGCGTGGCAGTGGAAAGGCGGACGGTTCGATGACGATTTCCATGACAGATTACTTCCGGGACCGCAAATCTGACCGGAAGAAGGAAACTCGCTACATCAACGTGATCAACAAGGACAACTGCACGTCGTGCAATTCGTGTGCGAACGTGTGTCCTGTGGACTGTATTTACGAGGTGGTCAGTCCGGTTCCGTCGGAGAGTTACCATCAGATTGACACCAGTCGTTGTATTGGCTGTCAGATGTGTTATCGGTCGCCGAACGACAGCAGCGAATTTTATCAGCTGACGATCTGTCCGTGGAACGCGATCGACATGCTGCACAATCCGAATTCGAAGCCGGATGACGTATCCGTGCTGGCCCCGTATTACCGTGGTTCGACGTCGGATCTGCCGTGGCCGAAGCTGGAAGAGTATGGTTACCAGTTGTTTCTGGACGGCGAAGTTTTCCTGCCGGCCTCAGAGAAGTCACTGCATCGTGTATTCCAGCTGTTTCAGGAGCAGTCGTGGATGTACAGCGAAGAGGACAACGTGCAGATCGTGCAGACCGAGGTGGAGGAGGGTGAGGGGTTTTTGCGGTACCGTGCGACCGAAGAGGGTCGTGAGCTGCTGGACTGCATGTACAGGGGCTGGAAGCGAATCTTCATGGACTGACGGTCATGGGTCGTGTGGCTGTCTGCGGAACGTGGTCTGTTGCGTGGTTACTTGGGTTTGCGGGTCTGTGGCTGAGTCTCAGTGCAGTGGCCTGCGGTCAGGATTTGCCGGCTGCGGCTGTTGCTTTGCCGGGCATTACGGCGCCGCCTGCTGAGCTGCAGGTTTCTGACTATTACGGTCAGTACATTTCGGCGGGTGGCTATCCGATTGTGGCATCGTCGCGGGTGAATCCGTATGCCCTGCGTGAGGCGGCGGCGATCGTGGATCTGCTGTTATCGCGTCGTCCGGACGTTCGCGAGGCGATGATTCGCGGGGGGTCTCGTCTGTGCATTATTGCTCATAACGAATACACGACGGATCTGCCTGAGTGGAAGTGGCTGGGTGATCCTGCGCGGGACGGTCGGCAGGCGCAGGGTGTGACAGCGCGGGATTTCTGGGACGCGCGTGCGCGTGGCATGGGTGGTTCAGCGACGGACCCGTTGTGTTCGTGTGGCGAAGAGAACCTGCTGGGTTACGAGGGTGATCCGTACCGGGCGGAGTGCATTCTGATTCACGAGTTTGCTCACAACATACATCTGCGGGGTATGAATGTGGTGGACCCGGGATTTGACGAGCGTGTGGAGGCAGCGTATCGGCAGGCGATGCAGGCGGGGTTATGGAAGGGCAAGTATGCAGCGGTGAATCATCACGAGTATTTTGCTGAGGGTGTGCAGTCGTGGTTTGACAACAACCGGGAGGACGACCATGACCACAACCACGTGAATACTCGTGAGGAGCTGCAGGCATATGACCCGCTGCTGGCGGAGCTGTGTCGCGAGGTGTTTCGGGACACGGAGCTGCGGTATACTCGCCCGGAGACTCGCCTGCGTGATCATCTGCAGGGGTATGATCCGGCGCGGGCAGCAAAGTTTGTGTGGCCTGAGCGACTGGCGGCAGCGCAGCGGGCGATCCGCGAGGCGGCCGAGTCGCGTGGTCGCTGACAATCAGATGATGCTGAGATCTTTGCCGACGCGGATGAAGGCATCGACGGCATGTTCCAGTTGTGCCTGTGAGTGAGCGGCGGACATCTGCGTGCGGATGCGCGCTTCACCGCGGGGCACGACCGGGAACGAGAAGCCGATGACATAGATACCCAGTTCCAGCAGGGCATTGGCCATGCGAGTGGCCAGTGCAGCGTCACCGATCATGACGGGTGCGATCGGGTGATCACCGGGCAGAACGCGGAATCCGGCAGCGTTCATGGCGGAGCGGAAGAAGGCGGTATTTTTGCGCAACCGGGTGCGGAGCTGGTCGGATTCGCTGATGAGTTCGAGGGCTTTGAGTGAGGCGGCGGCGATGGGTGGTGCCAGCGTATTTGAGAACAGGTAGGGG
>CAITYU010000155.1 GCA_903896675.1 uncultured Planctomycetaceae bacterium | reverse complement strand
GGAGTTATAATAGTCGATGCCTTCGATGAAATATTCACGAAGTTTCGCGTTGCCTGCAGCTCGTGGGTTGTAATAGCCGTCCTGGGTCAGTCGGACGTCCATGGTGTAATCGACAGTTCCGATCTTAAATTCTTCCATGCCTACCTGGCGAGTCACGGTGCTGGCGACCATCCGGACTTCGGGCACCAGAATGGTTCCCAAAGCGACCTGGGTGTAGCCGGTGACCACGTACACTGTTTGGGGTACGGTGGAAACCAGCGGACGTGAGCGGGTGGTGAGACCGGCGGCGCTGGCAGCTGACTCGATATCGACGTTTCCACCGGCAGTGATTCGCAGATCGGTCCCGGCCTGCAGGGATCCAGCACCGCTGATTAGTACGTCACCGGCAGTCAGATCAGCGCGCTGAATGTCGGCCGTTTCAAGCTGCGTGGTGGTCCACGTCGGGTTGATTCCGGAATTGATGCGGATATCGGCCGCAGCTGTTACGTTGCCGGCGACCTCGACGCGGTCGACACCGTTGAACAGCACCTGTCCAGCAAGGCTTTGCAGGATCCCGTTAACCACGACTGTATTGCCGAGGATGTGGGTCAGGCTGCCGCTTTGAATGGTGCCGGCAGGGAGATCAGGTGCATCGTCGATGGCAGACTCGACAAAGGCAAGATCTGCGGCGAGCAGTCGGACCGTGCCATTAGTGTCGCTGGTCCTGAGTCGTCCGCCGGCGAGCAGGCTAACGCCGCGGCCGGTCAGCAGGATGCTCTGGGCTGCATCGACGCGACCTTCGATGGTGACATCAGCGTCCGCGGACGATACGGTGATGCTGGAGGTATTGGCGACGAAGCCTGCCGCTGTGGATTGCAGGCCGCCGACGTTACCCTGCAGCAGAATACTGTCGGTGGCCGTGAGGCTGATCTGGCCACCAATTCCCGTACGAATTTCGCCCCCGGAAACTCGTTCGGTGCCGCTCTCATCAAGGACGATTGGCAGGAGCACCACGGCTGTGCCGGAGTCATGGGTGCCGGCGGTGATGGTGAGTTCGTCGCTGGCGTCCACGAGGCCGCTCAGCAGTACCTGCTGCAGGGCTGAGAGCTGGATGTCGGAACCGGAATCCAGGGACTGGACGAGCCCGAAGAGTTGCAGATCGGCTCCCGCGGTGATTTCAAGGAGGGACGGGGTCACAGCCGAACGAGCTCCCCAGGCCGCAGCATCGACGGCGATGGTGCTGAGTGGGCTTTGTGAGATGGTGCCACCGGCGGTGAGGCGAATTTCGTTGACGGCCTGAATGGTGGCTCCGCGTGGGACTTCTGCGCCGGTCTCATCGGCTCCGAGAGCTCCGAATGTCAGATTGCCGTTGGTGGTGATCACGGCTTCGCCCGGGGCCATCCACACTGGCAGGCTGTTGCTGTCGAGATCGGCGCCGGCGAGAATGGTGCCGGCGATGACAGCTGAGTCGGCAGAGATCTGCATGGTGTGCCCGGCTTCGGGCGAATAGAGGATGGTGCCGGAATTGATGGTGAGCTGACCGCCGGCCTGAATCTGCAGCAACGGGGCACTGATGATGGCACCGAGCTGGGCAAATCCATTGCTGGTGGTGACGGTGCGGCTGAAGGTGATGTCGCCGGTGGTTTCAAACCGGAGTTGCTGGGACGGTCCGCGGACGACGAGGCGCTGTTCGTAGACGTCGATGTCGGTGGCTTTGACCAGCAGTGAACCGGCCAGTTG
>CAITYU010000154.1 GCA_903896675.1 uncultured Planctomycetaceae bacterium | reverse complement strand
TATTTGGAGGCCAGTGCGGTCACCTGAGCCTGGGCGGCATCGCCCAGCATTTTCAGGCGGTCCTCAGCGACAGTCCCGTAGAGGTAGAAATCCGGTGTCGTTACTGAGGCACCGGTTGTCCGCGGGGCGACTCGCTTCCACAGAGCCTCGGCCTGTTCGATGCGGCGTTTTTCGAAGTCCGCATCAGACATGGCGGCGAGGCGAGCGGCTTCCAGTTCAGCGTCCGAGGGGACAAGTGTGCGGATGGGGGCTTTGGGGTCAGTGCCATCGAATTTGGCACCCTCGCGGACCCACGTTTCAAAGGCTTTGGCCTGAGACAGCTTGAGCTGTGCCTGGCCGGCCGGCATTTTCAGCGGGTCCTGCCGCAGAACCAGATCGATGAGATAGCTTTCGTCCGGTTTGCCGGGAACGATGGTATTGCCTGTGGGTCCACCCTGCAGCAACTGTTCAAAGGTTTCAAATCGGTAGTCACCACGAGCATTATTGCCGGAGTGGCAGCCGATGCAGATGTTGACCATCATCGGGGCTATGTCTTTGCGGAAGGACACGGTTTCCGAGCCATCGGCCATGGCCACCTGCACCGGTGGTTTCTTTTCGACAAGTGAATCGCCGATGGGAGCATCGCGATCCTCGCCGTCGAAGCCGGCCCCCTGTTCGATCCAGCGGACGACCGTCAGGATTTCCGGATCCTTCAGTTTGGCTGCCCCCTGGGGCATCCGCATTTTTTCATCCGGATGGATCAGTTTGACGGCCAGCAGGCTGCGATTGGGGACTCGAGGAAAAACCACGGGGCCGCTGCGACCGCCTTTGGCGATGGCGGCATAGGTGTCGAGCCTGAGATTGGCCGAGGCCTGTGCTTCGCTGTGGCAGCGAATGCAGTTGGTTTTAACGATCGGTGCCACTTCCTTTTCGAAGCTGACGGGAAAAGCGTATTTGGCTTTTTCCAGAGCAGTTTTCAGGGTGGTCCAGGCGCGGTCTTTTTCGTCTTCCGGGATGGCCAGCTCAGTGACGCGTTTTTCCACGCTGTCCAGGATTTCGCGAACCTTTTCCACTTCGTTTTTCTTCAGCAGCGCGGTGGTTTCCTTCAGTTGCTTCTGCAGCTCGGTGAGCTCTTTGCGGGTTTCCGGGGGCAACGCGGCACTGGCCGGTGCCGCGACGGCCAAATGTGTGCAGCAGCAGACAGAGAACAGCAGTAGTGACGTGAGTACGGACGTCGTCCGGGAAGGCTGCGCAGCACCGGATCGTGTCTGAAATACCTGCACAAGTGCACCGCTGGCACGCATGAAACTGCTCCGAGGGAAACTGCCGCAAGGGAAAACAGAGTGCAAAAAACAGTCCGGATGTGTCGTTGTCAAGGGTTGCAGGCCAACTTCTGCAGCGATTGTGCCATGCCGGTCGCAAATCCCGGTTTCTCTTTGACGACGGTCCGGCCAGACCTTAGACTGTCTGGTCTTCTGACGCGCCTTCCCAGCCATATATTCTTCCGAAAACCCTCCCCGATGGCTGTTTCCCACCAGAATTTTGCCTGGCTGTCCGTACTGCGCCTTGCGGTCTGCGGTGTGTGTTCGATTGGTCTGGGGTCTCTGGCCGGGGCTCAGGATCCGATCATTGATCGTCTTGACGGCACGGGTCTGCATCCGGGCCAAAAGGCCGAGGTGGTGGTTGCAGGGAAGCAGTTGCAGGGCACCATGGCTTTGTGGACTCCTGTGGGAACGCTCAGGCTGAAAGCCGGTGCGGATGTTTCCAGGGATCAGCCGGTGGCTCTGGAGGGCGACATTTCGGCCGAGGCGATTCCGGGGATTTACCCCGTGCGGCTGATCACGGATCATGGTTGTTCCGAGGCGGCGTGGGTGGTGGTGGATGATCTGCCGACGGTGTCAGTGACGGCGGAAGCGGACAATCGCAGTGCTGGTCAGCAGGTGTCAGTGCCCTGCAGTATCGCCGGGCAGCTCAACGCGGTGGCGCCGCGGTTTTTTCGTTTTTCCCTGGCGGAAGGTCAGGTGTTGACAGCCGAAGTGTTTGCTCGTCGGCTCAGTTCTGAATTGGATCCTGTGCTGCGTCTGCTGGGTCCGGACGGTCGTGAGCTGGCATACAGCGACGATGTGCCGGGCACGGAGGGTGATGCGCTGCTGCAGTGGAAGGCGGCGGCAGCGGGTGAATATCGTCTGGAGCTGCGGGACGTGCGTTACACCGGGGGTGCTCGGCATTTTTTCCATCTGCGGCTGGGGCGTATACCGGCGGCCGTGACGGCATTGCCGCGACTGGTGACTGCGGGGGCCGCGTTGTCACTGCTGGATGCTCAGGGTGCAGTCATTGCGCAGGCGGTGGCGGGTGAAAGTGTGGCGGGTGCCGGATCGCTGGTTCCGATCCGCAGTCGTGGTGCCGAGGCCGAGGCCGCTTCGATTGTTTCTGCGGTGGTGGTTGCGGGTATGGTTGCGGGCGAGTCTGAGCCCAACGATGCGCGTGAGCAGGCGACGGCCGTGGCTGCGGATGCGGTGGGAATTTCGGCAGTCTTTCAGCAACCCGGTGATGTTGACTGGTTCCGCATTTCAGCGACGGCTGCGGGCAATCTGACGGCCCTCGCAAGGACTCGTGATGCCGCCAGCCCCTCCGATCTGCAACTGGAATTATACAACGCCGACGGTGGCAAACTGGCGGAAGCTGACGATGCGGGTCCGAAGGATGCTGAGATCAGTTTTCAGCTGCCGGCCGCGGGCGACTATTTTCTGAAAGTGACGGAACTGGCGGGCCGCAGTGGTCCGGTGTGGTCGTACGGGGTGCAGTTGCATCTGGGGAAACCGTCTGTTCTGGTAACCCTGCCTGCCGATCGACTCAGTGTGCCTCGTGGCGGCAGTGCTTCGCTGGTGCTGGGTCTGCGTCGACTGCAGTATGATGGTCCATTGAAGGTCGAGGCGGTGGGATTGCCTGCAGCGCTGCAGATGGAGCCATTCACAGTGGGTGGCAGGCAGTCTGCGGTCCCGCTGGTATTGACGGCGACCGATCCGGCTGCGACTGCGGGTGATGCAGACTGGGGTCCGATCAGTGTTCGCGTGTCGGCAGTCGATGGCAGTGTGCCGGCAACAGTCGTGCAACTGGTTCCACCGCCGCCGCGGAAGGCTGATGCGGATGTGTTTCGCAGCATGCGTTCGCGAGCAGACCTGTTTGTGGCGGTGCGTCCGGCGGGAGAATTTTCGCTGCAGGCAGTGCCAGCGGCCGTGACAGTGGAACAGGGAGCCACAGCGACTGTGACGGTGAAGGCTGTGCGTGGCAAGGATTGGACGGTGCCGATTGAGCTTGCTTTGGCAACACCGGCGGATCAGTTATCGCCGGGTGTGGCTGTGGCAGGGGGCAATCTGACGGCGGATGAGCTGGCGATTACGATCACAGCCGCTGCTGATGCTGCTGTGGGACCCTGCACGGTGTTTCTGCAGGGCAAGTCGAAGAAGGACAATAACGAGCGAATTTTTCCGTTGCCGCCGGTGCGTCTGGAAGTGACAGCAAAGGCGAAGTGACGGCGTTTGAAGATACGGCAGGTTGAAGATAGAGATCCACGAAACGAGGTTGGCGATGACGCGATCGATCTGGATGTGTGTACTGCTGCTGTGCGGAAACGCGGCGGTTGCTGAACTGCCCGTGCGAAGTCTGCAGGTGTTTCCGGCCGAGGTGCAGTTGCGGGGGCCGCGGGGTGTGCAGCAGTTGCTGGTGACAGCGAATGCGGCTGATGCGGACGTGCATGATCTGACCGCCGTGGCTCAGTATTCATCCGATAACCCGGCGGTTGCCACGGTGGTGGACGGCGTGATTCACGCTGCTGGAAACGGCACGACGGCGGTGCGTGTGAAGGCAGGTGGTCAGGATATCAGTGTGACCGTGACGGTGGCTGCCTTTGAGGTGCCAGCACCGGTGGTGTTTCATTCAGAGGTGCTGGCTGCCCTGACGAAATCCGGCTGCAACATGGGGGCCTGCCATGGTTCTCCTTCGGGCAAGGGTGGTTTTCGGCTGTCTCTGCGGGGGTATGATCCGCCGCTGGACCTGGTGACATTGCGGGGCGAGTATTTCAATCGTCGTTCGAACGTGCTGAATCCTGATGACAGTCTGCTGCTCCGCAAGCCTCTCATGGAGGTTGCTCATGGGGGTGGTCGTCGGCTGGGTTACAACGATCCCAGTCACGTGGTGCTGCGGCAGTGGATTGCCGAGGGCATGAAGGTTGCTGCTGAGGGTACTCCGACGCTGGTCAGCATCGAACTGTTTCCCAGGCCACGGGTGCTGCGGGATGGCGCGGACAGGCAGCAGTTGCTGGTGAACGGTCATTTCAGTGACGGATCAGTGCGTGATATTACGGCGCTGACAGCGTTTGATACATCGGATGAAAGTATTGCAGCGATCACGGCCACCGGCGTCGTGACTCGTGAAGGCCGTGGCGAAGCAACGATTCTGGCTCGTTACCTCGACAAAATGTCGACCACACAGATTTCGTATCTGACGGAACGCAGGGAGTTTCAGTGGCCCAATCCTCCTGAGGAGACTCGGGTGGACCAGCTGGTGTTCGGCAAGCTGCGGCAGCTGCAGATTGAGCCTTCTGAGCTGTGCAGTGATTCGGATTTCCTGCGTCGCGCAACTCTGGACCTGACCGGCCGTCTGCCGTCCCTCGAAGAGACTCAGCAGTTTCATGCGGATGCCAGTCCGCAGAAGCGAGCGGCGCTGGTGGATCGCCTGCTGGCGACTGACGATCATGCTCGGTTCTGGTCGCTGAAGTGGTCGGACCTGCTGCGTGTGAACAGCAAGCGGCTGACGAAGTCCGGCGTCCACAAGTTTCGTCGCTGGCTGTTTGACGTGGTGAAGAATGATGTGCCGCTGAACCAGTTTGCTCATGAGCTGCTGACGGCCACCGGAAGTACTCAGCAGAATGCTGCTGCTGCCTACTGGAAGGCCAGCCGTGATGAGATTGATGCGACGGAGACGACGGCGCAGCTGTTTCTGGGTGTGCGGATTCAGTGTGCCAAGTGTCACAATCATCCGTTCGAGAAGTGGACTCAGGATGATTACTACGGCACTGCAGCGGCTTTCAATCGGGTCGGTCGCAAGGAAACGGGTCTGCCCGATGATGAAATGATCTTCGTGAAGGCTGGCGGCGAGGTGACTCAGCCGCGTACCGGCAAAACCATGAAAGTGCGTCTGCTGCTGCAGGGTGATGTGGATGTGGCAGCGGGAGTGGACCGTCGGGTGGTGTTTGCGGACTGGCTGACCAGTGGCAGCAATCCGTTTTTTGCGCGATCGCTGGCGAATCGCATCTGGGGTCATGTGGTGGGCAGGGGGATTGTGGATCCGGTTGATGACTTCCGGGACTCGAATCCTCCCAGCAATCCGGAGCTGCTGAATTATCTGGCGGATCAGCTGGTGCAGAGCAACTTTTCGGCGCGGCACCTGATTCGGACGATCATGACCAGTCGGGTGTATCAGTTGAGTTCTCGGCGGAATAAGTTCAATGCGGATGACGAGACCTATTTCAGTCACGCGACGACTCGGATGCTGACTGCCGAGCAGTTGCTGGATGCGATCTGTGCTGTGACGGGTCAGCCGGAGGAGTATCCGGGCATGCCTGCGGGAACACTGGCGATTGACCTCGTGGATCCGCCGGAAGGTCACAAATTTCTGCAGGTGTTTGGGCAGCCGCAGCGCGAGTTGCCGTGTGAGTGTGAGCGATCGACGGACAGCAATCTGTCGCAGGCACTGCAGTTGATCAACGGGCCGACGGTGCACAACAAGCTGCGATCGGACGCGGGCAATGTGCATCGCTGGATTACCGAGGGCAAGGCGGATGCAGAGATCATCAATCTGCTGTATCAGGCGGCACTCAGTCGTCCGGCATTGCCTCAGGAGCTGGAAACGGCTGCGGCGCATATCAAGGCCAGCGAGGATCGGGTGCGAGCGCTGGAGGATGTGGCGTGGGCGGTGATCAACAGCAAGGAGTTTCTGTTCCAGCACTGAGCTGCCTGAGCCATGCGGCTGGTGTCCGGATCTGAGTGAAAACAGGGTTTGTCGGGCATGGTGCAGCCGTGGGAACCAGCAAAGGGTGCAGCGGGAGCGGCGAAGTCGGGTACCGTTGCGCCCGGGCTGCGGCCGAGAGCGGGGACTGGTGGTCCTGCGGTGCTGCTGCTGGCTGCCGTGTGGCTGGTGGGTTTTCAACTGGTGTTTTATGCGCAGTCGTTTGTCGATCCGGATGTGGCCCGCGGTCAATTGTGGCTGATGCTGCTGGATGATTTGCTGGGTGCGGACGACGGTGCGGCGGCAACGGGTGTGCCGACAGGCTGGCAGTTTGCCGCGCAGCGGCTGCCGCTGGCGGGTGTGGCTGGTCTGCTGCTGCTGCTGGCTGGCGTGCATGGCTGGGCAGTGGATCGCTGTCTGTTGCGGTGTCTGCCGTTGCAGCGGGCAGAGCGCTGGTGTGTCGCGCTGGGTGTTGGTTTATCGGTGCAGTCGCTGGTGTTGCTGCTGGCGGGTTTGAGTGGCGTGATCCGCAGTGTTGTGCTGCTGCTGGCGGCGGGTGTCAGTCTGTGTGTGGGTCTGGCGGGTGCCAGGCGGGCTGGTGCGGTGCAGGTTGATGCTGCTGTGGCTGGTGGTCCGGGGCTTCGGCGTGAGGGCCGATTTGAGTGCTGGCTGTTCTGGCTGGTGGCATTGCCGTGGGGTGTGTATCTGTTGTGGGGAGCACTGACGCCTCCGACGGATTTCGATGTGCGTGAGTATCATCTGCAGGGTCCGAAGGAGTGGTTTCAGGCTGGCCGGATCAGTTATCTGCGGCACAACGTGTATACCAGTTTTCCGTTTCTGAGTGAGATGCACAGTCTGGCAGGGATGGCGGTGTCGGGTGACTGGTGGCGGGGTGCCCTCGCGGGTCAGTTGGTGCTGGCGGTGTATCAGTTGCTGACGTGTGGGGTGATTTTTGCGGCGGGTTTTCGGTGGTGTGGGCGGGGGGCCGGTTATCTGGCGGGACTGATCTGGCTGACGACTCCGTGGACGCTGCGAATTTCGCTGATTGCTTATGCCGAGGGGGCGCTGAGTTTTTATACAGCGGCGGCGTTGCTGCTGTCGCTGTTACTGGGGCGGCTGCCGGCGGATGGCGTGAGGTGTCGAGCGCTGCTGGTGGTGGGTTTTCTGGCGGGGAGTGCGATGGCCAGCAAGTATACGGGTTTGTTGCTGGCGGTTTTGCCGACAGCGGCGGGCTGGTGCTGCTGGTGGTGGTATGCAGGTGGCGGTTTGTCGGGGCTGCTGGCAGCGGGTGAGCTGCGGCGGGGATTTGTGCGTGAAGCCGGGATGTATGCAGCGGGCGTGTTGCTGGCTGTGGGGCCATGGCTGTTGAAGAACGCAGTGGAGACGGGCAATCCGGTATTTCCGATGGCGTGGTCAGTGTTTGGTGGCACGGAGTGGAATGAGCCACTGAATGTGCGGTGGAAGCATGCGCATGGTGCACCTGAGCATGCTGTGACGAGGATTCCGCAGCATTTTCTGGATGCAGCGGTGCGGAACAAGTGGACCAGTCCGCTGCTGTTTGCTTTGGCGGTGCCGGTGTTGTTGTGTTGTCGGCGGAGTGTGCCGTTGCGGCTGGTGTGGCTGGCAACGGGCTGGGGTTTTCTGACGTGGTGGGGACTGACTCATCGCATCGATCGATTCTGGGTGCCACTGGTGCCGTTGCTGAGTGTGCTGGCGGGTGCGAGTGTGGTGTTGAGTGGTGTGGGCTGGTGGCGTGGTCTGGTGCTGGTCAGCGTGGTGACGGGGACGATGTTTAATCTGCGTTTCAGTACTCTGGCGCTGGTGGGTTTTCACGCGGGGCTGATGGATCTTGAGGGGGCTCGTGAGCTGGTGATTCGCAGTGATCTGCAGGTACTGAATCGGCAATTGCCGGCGGGGTCGCGAGTACTGATGGTGGGTGAGGCGGAAGTTTTTGATGCGCGATTTGAGGTGTTGTACAACACGGTGTTTGATGACAGTGTGTTTGAGGAGTTGACGGCGTCTGAGGGGCAGGGCGGTGTGTTTGGCGGTGGAGCGGAGGGTGTGGTGGCAAGTGCGGAGGAGGTGCGTGAGCGTTTGCGAGCGGCGGGTGTGACGCATGTGCTGGTGAACTGGCGGGAAGTGCTGCGATATCGTCTGCCGGGTTCGTATGGTTATGCGGAGTATGTGCAGCCGGAGCGATTTCAGCAGCTTCAGGAGCGGGGTGTACTGGGTGTTCCGCGGGTGCTGGGGGAATCTTCGTGGAGTGGATTGTCGCAGTCCGAGCGAAGTGTGGTGCAGCAGTGGCCGGGTTGGCAGCAGCTGGTGCGTGATGCTGTGTGGGACACGGTGCGGCTGTACGAGGTGTTTTGAGAGAGTAAGATGGCGTTGGTTTGCAAGCTGGCGAATTCGGGTTGTCACGAGGTGACGTGGAAAGCAGGCGGGTCGGTATGTCAGATGAATCGGGACGGCAGCAGGACCGACTGGATCCGCTGGTGCGGTCGGCATTTCGCGAGGCGTTGGTGGTGGCACTGATCTGGCTGGGGGCCATGGTCTGGTCGGTGGGCGTCAGCTGGTGGCTGGGTTATGGCCGCAGTGAGCAGGAGCTGAAGCTGGTTCTGGGGTTTCCGGAGTGGGTGTTCTGGGGGATTGTGGTGCCGTGGGTCTCGTGTGCAGGGATCTCGTGGCTGTTTGCCGTGTGGTTTGTGCGTGACGGCGAGCTGGGTGAGGATCTGGAAGACGCTGAAGATCTGGGACTGGGGGGCTGAGCTATGTGGCAGGCGTGGAATACAGGGCTGCTGCTGGCTCAGCAGGCCGGTGCAGCTCCGCAGGTGGGTTCGGGTGCCATGCTGATGCTGGTACTGTTCATTGTCGGTTCGCTGTGGATCGGGGTATTGGCGAACAGGGCGGCCAGTACGGGCGGATTCATGAAGGGCTTTTTTCTGGGGAACCGCGGGCTGGGTGTATGGGCTTTGGCGCTGACGGCGACGATTCAGAGCGGCGGTACGTTCATGGGTTTTCCGTCGCTGGTGTATTCGCATGGCTGGATTGTGGCGCTGTGGATTGGCAGTTACATGGTGGTGCCGATCACGGGTTTTGGGATTCTGGGGAAGCGGTTGGCGCAACTGAGTCGTCGGACGGGTGCGATCACTGTGCCGGACATGTTTCGAGTGCGTTTTGGCAGTCCGACTCTGGGCCTGATGAGTACTCTGTTCATTCTGTTCTATCTGTCATTTCTGATGTTTGCGCAGTTCAAGGCGGGTGCGATTGTGCTGCAGTTGGCGTGGCCTGGTGGCGGTGATCTGGCGTTGTCGGAGGACGCTGCGGGGATTTCGGAGTGGCGTTATCACGTGGGTCTGCTGGTGTTTGCAACGACGGTGGTGGCATATACTCTGGCTGGCGGATTTCTGGCTGCGGTCTGGACGGATTTGTTTCAGAGTGTGCTGATGTTTGCGGGGGTGATGCTGCTGCTGGTGGCGTGTTTGAGTGCTGTGGGTGGTCTGGAGCAGGCGACGCTGCGTTCGCTGGCGAATACGGGTCCGGGATTTGTGTTTGGTCCTGGTTATTCGGCGGATGGTGGTCAGCAGCAGTTTCTGCCATTGTCGCTGGCGATATCATTTTTTGTGGTGTGGATCTGGGGCGGTGTGGGTGCACCAGCGGGGCTTGTGCGTCTGATGGCCAGTCAGAACACGAATGTGATTCGCAAGTCGATTTATGTGCTGAGCATTTACAATCTGGGGATTTATCTGCCGCTGATTGTGATTTGTGTGTGTGGGCGGGCATTACTGCCCGATCTGGCGAAATCGGATGAGATTGTGCCGCGTCTGGCGCTGCTGACGACGGCTGACTGGCCGGGTGGATCGCTGGTGGCGGGTTTGATTCTGGCTGCGCCTTTCGGGGCGGTGATGTCGACGGTCAGTTCGTATCTGGTGGTGTTGTCATCGGGAGTGGTGCGTGACATTTATCAGCGTCTGCTGCGTCCGCAGGCTCCGCGTGAGGAGCTGCGACTGGCGGCGTGGGTGACGATGATTCTGGCGGGTCTGATTTCGGTGGCGGTGATGTGGAGTCCTCCGAAGTATCTGCAGGTATTCATTGTCTTCAGTACATCGGGAGCAGCGGCAACGTTTCTGGTGCCGGCGATCATGGCATGTTACTGGCGGCGAGCAACACCGACCGGTGTTGCGACGGGGATGGTCAGTGGTGCGGTGGTGGTATTGTTTCTGTATCTGTGCGGGATCATGGGCTGGTCTCCGCCGCAGTCAATTGGTGCTGCGGGTGGATTTCGTCCGTGGTTTCTGCTGGGGCTGGAACCATTGATCTGGGGACTGCTGGCATCCGGCAGCAGTGCGGTGCTGGTGAGTCTGCTGACGCCACCGCTGCCGGCTGAGCACATTTCGCGGCTGTTTGATCGTCGCACGGGTGCAGAGGGGGAGGCTGTCTGATGAGTGCACTGGGAATGAATCGTCGGGGTCTGCTGAATTATTCCGGGTCATCGATCACAGCCACGGCGCTGGCATCGCTGCTGCTGCGGGACGGTCAGGCGCGGGCGGATCGGGTGCCCGGCGAGTCTCCAACGGCGCCGCATCATCCCCCCCGAGCGACTCGCGTGGTGCATCTGTGTCTCTGCGGGGGGCTGAGCCATCTGGATTCCTTCGACTACAAGCCGCAACTGGAGCGACTGCATGGGAAGTCGTTGCAGGCGAGTGAGCGACCGGAGACATTTTTCAATCAGATCGGGCTGTTGCGGAAGAGTGACTGGGCGTTTCGGCAGCGTGGTCAGAGTGGTCTGTGGATTTCGGAGCTGTTTCCGCAACTGGCGGAGCTGGCGGATGACCTGACGGTGATTCGGTCGATGGTGGCTGAGTCCGCCAATCATACTCCGGCGACTTTCGAGGAGAATTCCGGATTTCGACTGAACGGATTTCCGGTGATGGGTTCGTGGATTTCGTGGGGGCTGGGGTGTGAGACGGACGAGCTGCCGTCGTATGTGGTACTGCCGGATGTGCGGGGATTGCCGGCTGGCGGGACGATCAACTGGTCGAACGGTTTTCTGCCGGCGCAGCATCAGGGAGTGGCGTTTCAGTCCGCGGGGGCTCCGATTCGTGATCTGTTTCCGGCGCGGGAGGTGTCGGTGCGTCAGGAGCAGGCCAGTCGGCGTCTGCTGGCAGCGATGAATGAGCGGAATCTGGAGCTGGAGGGTGAGGAGGACGTGCTGCGAGCGCGGATGCGTTCGTATGAGCTGGCGGCGAAGATGCAGATGACGGTGCCGGAGGCTGTGGATCTGTCGGGTGAGACGGAATCGGTGCTGCAGATGTATGGTGTGGATCGTGAGGAGACAGCGGATTTTGGCCGGCGGTGTCTGCTGACGCGGAGATTGCTGGAGCGTGGTGTGCGGTTTGTGCAGTTGTTTTCCGGTGGTTCCTTTGGCTCACCGCGGATCAACTGGGACGGTCACGAGGACGTGCGGGAGAATCATACGCGGGAAGCGGTGCGGATGGATCAGCCGGTTGCGGCGCTGCTGCGGGATCTGAAGATGCGGGGCATGCTGCAGGATACTCTGGTGTTATGCACGACGGAGTTTGGTCGGACTCCGTTCACCCAGTCCAGCGAATTCGTGGTGGGTGCGGGGCGGGATCACAACATGTATGGGTTTTCGATCTGGATGGCGGGCGGTGGTGTGAAGCCGGGCTTGTCGTGGGGTGCGACGGATGAGGTGGGCTGGAAGACGGTGGAGCAGCCGGTGCACTGGTATGATTTTCATGCGACGGTGCTGCATCTGCTGGGAATTGACCACGAGCGTCTGACGTATTATCACAACGGGATTCAGCGGCGTCTGACGAACGTGCACGGGGACGTAGTGCATGGGCTGCTGAGTTGAGGCAGTAAGCAGTCCGAGCCGATCGCGTCAGCCTGTCGCGCTCGTTCATCGCAACCCCGGGGTGTGGGGCTTGAGTACGAGTACGATCGCTTGCGGCGAGTCGATGGTGATCAGCAGCGATATTTTCCAGCACCGTGGCGAAAGGTACTCGTACTCAACGCAGCGGCCATGGTACTTGACAAGACGGTGGCGGGTAGTCCTTGTTTGCGCGTGGGTGGTTCGGGATCGGGGGATGATGATGTCGTGATGGTGGTGGTCGGGGTGAGCCTGGGTTGGGTGTTCGGCTCGGCAGGAGCCTCGCCCTCCCGAGGGAGGAAGAGAGGATGGGGGGAAGTCCGGGCAGGTATGATGCCGAGGACAAAAGGTAGCCCGAGCATTCCTGCTCGGCCCCATCACTGAAAAACACTGGTGATTTCAAGAGTGACGAGAAGTTCGTGCCCGGGCTGAAGCCCAGACTACGGTTTTTGTCTTCGGCGTCAGGAATGCCCGGGCTAAGGTTGCGGGGCCGTCTTGCAGGGAAGGGCGGCAGCAGCGGGGAAAACCTGCACGGCCAGTGTCGGGGCTTTGACTGGCGATATCGGCCTCATAGAATACCGGCCGACATTCTTCCGCCTGAACTCAGACACTGCCAGAAGACAGACCATTCCATGAAAGCCATTGCCGTACATCCGGGGACTCCCAACAGCGTTCATCTTGCCGAGCTGCCGATGCCGGCGGTCAGTGACATCCCGGATGGTCGCGGGGTGCTGGTGCGGGTGCTCAAGGTGGGGGTTGATGCGACTGACCGGGAAATCAATGAGGCACAGTACGGGAATGCTCCGGCGGGCTACGACTTCCTGGTGATTGGCCACGAGTGTTTCGGTGTGGTTGAAGCCGTCGGTGCAAATGTGCGTCGGGTGCGTCCGGGGGACTATGTGACGTGCACGGTGCGTCGTCCGGGCGGATCGATTTTTGATCGCATTGGTCGGAATGATATCACCAGCGAAGAGACCTATTACGAACGTGGTATCAATCTGCGTCACGGGTTTCTGACCGAGTACTTTGTGGATGACGAAGAATACATCGTGCGAATGCCGCAGGCGCTGGCGCATCTGCATGTGCTGGCGGAGCCGATGAGTTGTGCTGCGAAGGCGGTTGAGCAGGCGCTGCTGGCTCAGCAGCGATTGCAGGTGTGGGAACCGAAGCGGGCGTGGGTGACCGGAGCCGGTCAGATCGGTCTGCTCAGTACTCTGATCCTGCGTCTGCGAGGCATCCAGGTACTGACTCTGGCACGCGGTCCCAAACCCAATCTGAAGGCGGAAATTGCTGAGGGGTTCGGTGCAGAGTATGTCAGTACAGCCGAACTGTCGCTGCACGACGTGGCTGCGCGCTACGGCAAGCCGGATCTGATCATTGAGGCCACGGGCAGCAGCAGCATTGCTTTTACCTGTATGGACCTGCTGGCTCACAATGGCTGTATGGTCTGGACCAGCATCACGGGTGGCAGGACCGAGACAACAGTGCCGTCGGACCGAATCAATCTGAACTGGGTACTGGGGAACAAGCTGCTGGTGGGGTCGGTGAACGCCAACTTCCGACATTTTGAATCGGGGATTCGCGATTTGGCGCTGGGTGAAGCGACATGGCCCGGAGTTTTGCAGAAAATCCTGACGACACCTGTGCAGGGGTTGGACAACTACCGCGAAATGATGCGGCTGTTGGTTGAAGACAAGAATGCACTGAAGGTGTTTGTTGAAGTGGCGCAGGGTTAGGCTTGGGATTGGTTTTCAGTTTTCAGGCGGGACTGTGCGGGTGTTGGCCTTGTGGACAGTGCCCGGGCTGAAGCCCAGGCTACTGTTGAGGTATTGGCATTTACCGTAGGGTGGGCTTTAGCCCGCCCGTGGTTTTTGTGGTGGGTTTTGTGCAGCGTTCCGGGCAGGAATGCCCGGGCTAAGGCTGAGGAAGCTGTGCGGGCGTTGGCATTGTGGACAGTGCCTGGGTTGAAGCCGAGGCCACTGTTGAGGTATTGGCGTTTCCCGTAGGGTGGGCTTTAGCCCGCCCGTGGTTTTTGTGTGAGGTTTGTGCAGCGTTCCGGGCAGGAATGACGCGGGGGACGAAAGTCGTAGTCTGGGCTTTAGCCCGGGCACGAACTTCTCGTCACTCTTGAAATCACCAATGTTTTTAAGTGACGGGGCCGAGCAGGAATGCTCGGGCTACCTTTTTTGGTCCCTCTGCGTCAGGAATGCCGGGGCTACGTTTGAGGAAGCTGTGCGGGCTACGGTGTGGGGTTCAGGCGGCGCGGGTCAGGACCTGGACGGGCAGGTGCTGATCCAGTTCGCATTGATGCAGCAGCAGCTTGATCGTTACTGAGACGGCTCCCTGCTGTCTCTGGACAGTCTGGCGGGCAATCGCACCCAGTCGCTGGCGCGCAGCGGGGTCCTGCAGCAGGCGTCGCAGTGTGGGCACCAACTGAGTCGGGTCGGCGAGTTGCAGGCAGGCTTCGGCTTCCAGAAAGACCTGCACCACGTCACGGAAGTTCCACGTGTGCGGTCCGAACAGCACGGCAGCACCCCACGCGGCTGGTTCGATCATGTTCTGCCCGCCGCGGTTGCCAAAACTGCCTCCGACGAAGGCAACGTCGGCCAGTCCCCAGCACGCGCTGAGTTCGCCAATCGTGTCCAGCAGCCGCACTGCCGGGCGTCCAAAGCTGTCGGTGGTGGCAGTGGTGGTGGACGGGTCTGAGCGTCTGATAAGGGAACAGCCGGACTGCTGCACCAACTGGGCGACAGCCTCGAAGCGTTCCTTGTGTCGTGGCACAAGGATCAGCGTGAGTGCCGGGAATTCCTGCTGGAGCTCCTGCCAGGCAGTCAGCAGCAGTTGTTCTTCGGGTTCCTGTGTGCTGCCCGCCATCAGGACGGGGGTGGCATTGGAGATCTGAAAAGCCTCGCGCAGTGCGGTGAGTCGAGGATGATCCGGGCGACATTCGATGCCATCGAATTTGACGGAGCCGGTGACATGGATGGCTGCTTCGCGAGCGCCCAGGGTTCGCAGGCGTGCGGCGATGGCCGGGGACTGGGCGGCGATCAGTCGGATGCCGGCAAACATGGGCTGCAGCAGCGAGCGAACCTTCAGGTAGCGCCGGAAACTGCGTTCACTGAGGCGTGCGTTGACAATGGCGACCGGGATACCGCGACTGCGGCAGGCGGCCATGAAGCCAGGCCAGAGCTCAAGTTCAACGAGGACGACCTGCACGGGCCGAATGCGGTCGAGTGCCGTGCCGACAGCCCACGAAAAGTCGAGCGGGAACCATTCGACGGTGCATTCCGGGAACCGCTGTTGTGCGAGGTCCCAGGCGGAATCCGTGGAGGTGGTTACGAGGATGGCGAAGCGGTCAGCCGAGGCGCGGCGAAATTCGAGGACAATCTTCTGCAACTGGACAATTTCACCAACACTGACGGCGTGGAACCAGACGACGGGTCTTGAGCCATTGGGGTGCTGCAGTGTTCCCAGCAGTTTTTGGGCAATGCCGCGACGGTAGCGTCCGTGCCGCAGCATCCGCCAGGCAATCAGCGGCGAAAGTGCGGTCAGCAGCAACGCGTAAACGGCATTAAGAACCCAGTGCATGACAGAATCCATTCCGCATGCGGACGTTCAGCGACCGCAGCATTTCTTGTATTTTTTTCCGCTGCCGCAGGGGCAGTCATCGTTGCGACCGATCCGCGGTCCGGCATTCACGATCGGACGCACTGCCCGTCCTTCTTCTCCGGCTTCCGGAGCGTTGGTCTGGAGATTATCGATGCGTGAATCGGTGGGCGGGGCAACGTCGTGTTCGGTGGCCGTAATTCGCCACAGCGAGCTGACGAAGTCGGGACTTTCATGCTCAACGCGGAACACGGTCTGAGTGACCTGTTCGGAAATGCGTTCCCACATCCCAAGAAATGCTCGCCGACCTTCGCGTTTGTATTCGGTGCGCGGGTCTTTCTGGGCGTATCCGACGAAACCGATGCCCTGTCGCAGGTGCCCCATGAAATACAGGTGTTCCTTCCATGCTGTGTCAAGGAATTCCAG
Organism: uncultured Planctomycetaceae bacterium; assembly: GCA_903896675.1. Lineage (GTDB taxonomy): Bacteria > Planctomycetota > Planctomycetia > Planctomycetales > Planctomycetaceae > SXXK01. The sequence goes on along the minus strand of CAITYU010000154.1, from coordinate 2,763 downwards.
CAGGATGGAACGTTCGGTGTGTCGCAGCTCGGGGCGGAATACCTGGTCGATGCCCTGCAGAATCTCGGTGCGTGCCTGTTCGGCATTGAGGCTGCGGAGGGCATTGGCGTTCAGGCCCAGTCCCAGTTCCGTTTCGATCCAGCTCACGAGGGCCGTGGTCTGGTTTTCGCTGAGTGGTCGGTGTTTCGGCGTATCGCGCAGTACCTCGGCCAGTTTGGCGTCAACAGCTTCAGCGGATGGACGTCGTGCCAGGAAGTCGCGGCTGATCTGCAGCAGGACTTCGAAGATTTTATTGGTCTGGTAGTCGGCAATTTCTTCGGGGTTGAGATCGACGCGGAAGCGGGTTGCGGCCCAGCGGGCGAGAGTTTCGCGGCGTGCGCGTTCATTCTGCTGACCGTCTCCGGCGAGAAATTTGTGCATGCCGACGGAGACCGGGAAAGTGGCTTCCTTTTCGTTGTAACGGACCTGCACGCGTTCCTTGAGCACCCGACAGACTCCGGCTTCATCCAGGCCCTGCAGTTCTTCCGGCTTCAATCCCAGCAGGAAGTTGTAGTTGGCCCATGCAACGAGCGAACGTTCGGGGTAGAGTTCCTCAAGGAGTCCGGCGAAGTCACTGAGGTCCCAGCGAGCAATACCGGTGCGGGCCTGTTCCAGCAGGAAGTCCGGAATGGCTTCACGTTCCAGACCGCGCAGTTCGCGATCATTGAGTGACAGTCCGAAGGTGCGATTGGCCCAGCGGGTCAGTGACAGCCAGTTCCAGTCAAGTTTGCTTTCGGCATCTTCGGGCAGGTGGATGTCCAGTTGTTCCTGAATCCAGTTGATTCCCTGTCGTTCGCCTTCGTCACGGATCCAGCGTTCCAGTTCAGCCAGTTCCAGTCCTTTGACGGCATTGGCGTCAGCTTCCAGTTCGAACTTCTGTGTCACGAGAGCCGCGACGGATTCCCAGCGATAGTTCTTTGCAAGGAAGTGTTTTGTGTAGCGATCAATTTCATCGTACATCATTTTCAGAATCAGGCCACGGCAGTCCTGGCCATCAAGGATCTGCTGGCGGTACGAATAGGTTCGCTTCCGCTGTTCATCCATGATTTCGTCGTATTCCAGCAGATTTTTGCGCTGGTCGAAGTGCTGTTCTTCGCGTTTTTTCTGGGCGGCTTCGATGCGCCGCGTGACCATCGGGCTGACGATGGGTTCGCCTTCCCGCAGCCCGGCCCACTGCATGATGCGTTTGACGGTGTCTCCGGCGAACAGCCGCATCAGTTTATCGTCGAGTGAGATGAAGAAGCGACTGGATCCCGGGTCACCCTGCCGCCCGGCTCGACCCCGCAGCTGCAGGTCGATGCGGCGTGAGTCGTGGCGTTCGGTGCCGACGACATGCAGTCCGCCCAGCTTCGAAACTTCCTTGCCTTCGGTCAGCATGCCTTCCCGCTCTGCGATCTGGCGCGTGAGCTCGTCCCATTCAGACTTGGGCACTTCCAGGCGCGAGGCGTAACGGGACTTGAGCTCTTCCCATGCGGAGTGTTCGGGGTTTCCGCCAAGAATAATATCGGTGCCTCGACCAGCCATGTTGGTGGCAATGGTGACGGCTTTCAGTCGTCCTGCCTGGGCGACAATTTCCGCTTCCCGTTCGTGAAACTTGGCGTTGAGCACATTATGCTGGATACCGCGGCGTCCAAGTTTATTACTGAGCATTTCCGAGAGTTCGATGGACGTGGTGCCCACCAGCACCGGTCGACCTGTGGCGTGCACATCGACGATTTCGGTGACTACCGCGTCCCACTTTTCCTTTTCGGTGCCATAGATGCTGTCCGGGTGGTTGATCCGCTGCATGTGGCGGTTGGTGGGAATGGCCACAACGTCCAGGTTGTAAATCTTGAGGAACTCTTCCGCTTCCGTCATGGCGGTCCCGGTCATACCGGAAAGCTTATTGTAAAGCTTGAAGTAGTTCTGCAGCGTGATGGTGGCCAGCGTCTGCGTTTCCGCCTTGATCTTCACGCCTTCCTTGGCTTCCACGGCCTGGTGCAGACCGTCAGACCACTGTCGGCCTTCCATTTTGCGGCCGGTGTTTTCGTCCACGATGACCACTTCGCCGCGTTCCACAACGTAGCTGACATCGCGTTTGTAGAGGTGATGTGCCTTGAGAGCATTATCCAGCAGGTGTGGCCATTCCATGTTGCCGGCGGTGTAGAAGCTTTCCACTCCGGCCAACTGTTCGGCTCGTCGCACACCCTCTTCGGTCAGGTGACAGGTGTGTTCCTTTTCCTTGACTTCAAAGTCGATATCCTTGCGCAGTTGCCGCGCGATGGCTTCTGCGCGAGGGTATTTTTCGAGGTTATCGTGGGCGGGACCGGAAATGATCAGCGGAGTACGGGCTTCATCGATCAGGATATTGTCAATTTCGTCCACGATGGCGTAGTCCAGCGGTCCCTGCACCTGCAGGTCGCGAGTGGGTTTCATGTTGTCGCGGAGGTAGTCGAAGCCGAACTGGTTGCTGGTGCCGTAAGTGATATCGCAGGCGTAGTGGACCTGACGCTCTGCAGAGCTCATGTCTGACTGAATGGCGCCGACGGTGAGTCCCAGGTTCAGGTAGATCGGCCCCATCCATTCCATGTCACGCCGCGCAAGGTAGTCGTTGACGGTGACGACGTGCACTTTTCCGGCGATGGCATTGAGGAATGCAGGCAGCGTGGCGACCAGCGTCTTGCCTTCGCCGGTGACCATTTCCGAGATCATGCCTTTGTGCAGGATGTAGCCACCGATCAGCTG
>CAITYU010000153.1 GCA_903896675.1 uncultured Planctomycetaceae bacterium | reverse complement strand
TGGCTGTCGGGTGAAAACAAATGATTCAGGAACTGCATTTCCCCTGGCTGGAAACGGGCATTCTTCTGCCGCTCGCGGGGGCTGGTATCTGTGCCTGCCTGACGGACTCGGTCCGCGCTCAGAAGGTTGCGATTTTCGTGGCAGGACTGACGCTGCTGCTGGCAGTGGGTGAGTGGCTGGACTTTTCGATGGTTGGCAGCTTTGAAGCGCACGACCACTGGGACCTTGCACAGCGTCTGACGGGACGGGACAACATTCTGGTGATTGACGAGCTGAGTGCTCCGCTGCCGGCACTGTCTGCGCTGCTGTTCCTGCTGACCATTCTGTCGACTCTGCGAACCAAGCTGGATCGTTTTTCGATGAGTCTGACGCTGTTTTCTGAATCGATCGTGCTGGCAACGCTCAGTTGTCATGATCCGTGGCTGCTGATTGTGCTGCTTTCACTGGCCGTACTGCCACCGTGGATTGAGCTGGTGCGCCGTGGTGTATCACCCCGGATTTTTCTGATTCACATGGGTGCGTTTATTGTACTGCTGGTGGCGGGTCGACTGCTGCTGGGTGATGCGGCCAGTGGCGGTCAGGCTTCGGGACTTTCGGCAACGCTGCTGACTGTGGCAGCGCTGCTGCGAGCGGGTGTTGTGCCGGTGCACTGCTGGATGACGGACCTGCTGGAGAATGCGACATTCGGGACTGCCATCCTGTTTCTGACTCCAATGACCGGCGCCTTTGCTGTGATGCATCTGGTGCTGCCGGTGGTGCCGGTGTGGGCGATTCGCAGCATTGCGATACTGTCGCTGATCACCGCTGTGTATTCGGCCGGCATGGCTCTGGTTCAGACTGATGCGAGGCGATTCTTCTGTTATCTGTTTCTCAGTCATTCGTCGCTGGTGTTGTCCGGGCTGGAGCTTGTGAATGTGATCGGGATGACAGGAGCGTTGTGTGTGTGGATTTCCGTGGGGCTGTCACTGACGGGTTTTGGGCTGACGATTCGGGCGGTGGAGTCGCGAATCGGGAGGATATCGCTGGATCGGTTTCATGGCATGTATGAACATACTCCGACACTTGCCGGGTTGTTTCTGCTGACGGGTCTGGCGTCGATCGGGTTTCCGGGGACGATCGGATTTGTGGGTATGGAACTGCTGATCGAGGGTTGTGTGGAGGTTTATCCACTGGTGGGGTTGTCGCTGGTGCTGGCATCAGCACTGAACGGCATTTCCATACTGCGGGCCTGGTTTCGGATTTTCACTGGTGTTCCGCTGCAGTCGTCCGTGTCTCTGAAATCCCAGTTTGCGGAGCGATTTGCTGTGGTTCTGCTGGCATTGCTGATCCTTGGCGGAGGTTTATGGCCTCAGCCCGGGGTGGCTTCCCGGCATCATGCAGCAAAGTCACTGATGGATCTGCGGCATCAGCGAGCAGGTTTGGCGGTGAAATCGGCGTCAGTGGTTGAGCACGGGGATGGTACATCGAATTCGGAAACCCAGCCCTGACGTCAGCAGTGGCTGCGTTGGGACGGAATCAGTAAATCAGCAGGGGCAGAAGATGCAGAAGTCTGAATCGGGGCAGCACGTGAATGCAGCGGAAATTCCTCGCGGGGATCTGCGGGGTTTTTTCGGATTCCTGCAGCGTGACATCACTTCCGGACTGCTGGTGTTTCTGATTGCGCTGCCGCTTTGCGTGGGGATTGCGATTGCATCCGGCTTTCCCCCGCTGGCCGGCATATTCACAGCGGTGTGTGGTGCACTGCTGACACCATTCCTGAGTAATTCTGAAATGACGATCAAGGGCCCGGCGGCGGGGCTGATTGTGATTGTGCTGGGTTGTATTGAGGATTTTGGCGGCAACGGGATGGCCGAGGGCTGGGCTGCGGGTGATCAGACTGCTTATCGGGCAGCACTTGCGGTCGGAGCAACCGCTGCGGTGCTTCAGATTCTGTTTGGTTTTTTTCGGGCAGGAATTCTGGGCGAATTTTTTCCCGGCACGGTGGTGCATGGGATGCTGGCGGCGATTGGTGTGATCATTATTTCCAAGCAGGTTCCTGTTGCGCTTGGAGTGATGGATGCGAAGGGCGGAGCACTGGTGCTGCTGCGGCAGATTCCTGATTTTATTATGCGAGCGAACCCGGCCATTGCACTGATTGGTGGTATCAGTCTGGCCATTATGTTTCTGTGGCCACTGGTTCGCAGTCGAGTGCGGATCCTGAGTGCCGTTCCGGCCCATCTGATTGTACTGCTGGTGTCTGTGCCACTGGGAATGTACCTCAACCTGACTCGCGAGCATGAGTATCAGATTTTTGAGAAGAGTTATCAGCTGAATGAAAAGTTTCTGGTGGCGATGCCTGACCGGATGTTCGGGATGTTTCGTGAAGTGACAGCTCCTGACTTTTCGGTGCTGGGGCAGTGGATCGCCTGGAAGTGGATCATGATGTTTTTCATTATTGGAAGTCTGGAGTCCCTGCTGAGTGCCAAAGCCGTGGATCTGCTGGATCCGTGGAAGCGAAAAACGAATATGGACCGCGACGTGCTGGCGGTTGGGGTGGCCAATCTGGCGGCTGCAATGATCGGCGGTCTGCCGATGATTTCGGAAATTGTCCGCAGCAAATCCAACATCGATAACGGTGCTCGCACGCGTTTTGCCAATATGTGGCACGGTGTATTCCTGCTGTTGTGCGTGGGTTTGATTCCCACGGTGCTGCACAGAATTCCGCTGGCGGCGCTGGCCGCAATGCTGGTTTACACCGGCACTCGACTTGCGCATCCCAATGAGTTCCGCAACGTGTATCGGATTGGTCGTGAACAGCTGATGATCTTTGTGGTGACGCTGGTGGTGGTGCTGGCGACCGACCTGCTGATTGGCGTGGCGGCCGGCGTGCTGCTGAAGATGATTGTCCACCTTGCCAATGGAGTACCGCTGCGATCATTTTTCAAGGCGTACGTGGAGGTGGAGGATGTGGATGAGTGCACGACTCGGATTATCGCCCGGGAATCGGCGGTGTTCAGCAACTGGATTCCGTTCCGCAGGCAGATTGAGGACATTGGTCTCGTGCAGAAACGCAACCTGATTCTGGATCTTTCGGGTGCTGCGATGGTGGATGCCAGCGTGATGGAGAAGCTGGAGGAGATGCAGGCGGAGTTTCGCCTCGCGGGTCTCACACTGGAGCTTCGTGGTCTGGAGGACTTTCGCGCGTTTTCCACCAGTGCTCATTCAGCACGCATCAAGGCACTGACACCGATTCGGAGGATCACAATTGTGACGGATGAGCTTACTGCGACGGAGTTGATCCCGGAGATGGTGCAGATGGGTATTTCGGGCTGGACCAGGATGGACTGCCATGGGTCGGGTCGATCCGGACTGGACGGTGGTTTTGCTGCGGGTGCGGGGCAGGTGCGTCTGGAGGTGATTACAGTGCCGGAAGTGTGCGACCGTATTGTGGAGTATCTGCGGGTTCGCATCATGCCGGTGCGGCAGGTGACAGCCTGTGTGGAGACGGTGGATGTGATTCGACTGAGTGCGTTTCAGCCGCAGGGTGTGGCAAACGTGCACCCCATTCACTGAGCGACGGCGGGACGGTGCGGTGGATATTTTTCGCAGTATCGCCGCATTTTGTGTTTTTCCGCGTTTTGATGACTGGTCCATGTCCCGGAGGGAGACTGTCAGATAGATTTTGCACAGCGAAGGTGTCGGAACTTCAGCGTTGCCGGGGGTGCAGCGTGTGACTTCTGACTGTTTCTGTGTCGGAAAGCTGTGAAATGACGTCTGCATCAACAATCCCGGCATTGACTCTGCGGAATGGTGCTTTGCTGCCGGCTGTCGGCTATGGTTTCTGGAAGGTGGACCGGCCGATTGCCGCTGCGGCCTGTGTGAATGCCATTTCGGCGGGTTACCGGCATCTGGACTGTGCCTGTGATTACGGGAACGAGCAGGAGGTGGGGCAGGGGATTGCCACAGCACTGCAGCAGGGCCTCTGTACTCGCGATCAACTGTGGGTCACGTCCAAGCTGTGGAACACCTATCATGCGGCTGAGCATGTGCGGGCAGCCTGTCAGCGGTCGTTGAGTGATCTGGGGCTGGACTATCTGGACCTGTACCTGATTCATTTCCCGATTGCGCAGAAATTCGTGCCTTTCGAGCAGCGGTATCCTCCAGGGTGGTTTTCTGATCCTGAGGTGGCCCAGCCGCGGATGGAAGAGGTGCGTGTCCCGATTCTGGAAACGTGGCGAGCGCTGGAGGAGCTGGTGGATGCCGGGCTTGTGAGGAATATCGGCATCTGCAATTTCGGAACCAGTCTGCTGCGCGACCTGCTGGCTTCAGCCAGAATTGCTCCGGCAGTGCTGCAGGTGGAGTCTCATCCGCTGCTGGTGCAGTCGAAGCTGTTGCGCTACTGTCAGCAGGAGCAGATAGCATTTACGGCCTTTTCGCCGCTTGGTCCGGCCAGCTATTACAGTCTGGGGATGGCGGTTGCATCGGATTCGCTGCTGGATAATCGTGTGATTCACTGTCTGGCCCTGCAGTATGGCAAGTCGGCGGCTCAGATTCTGCTGCGGTGGGGTGTGCAGCGTGGCACGGCAGTGATCCCCAAGACGGTGACGCCTGAGCGGATGAGTGAGAATCTGAACATTTTTGATTTTGAGCTGACTGCCGAGGACATGGCGGCGATTTCGTCACTGGATCAGAGTCGGCGATTCAATGATCCGGGAGTATTCTGTGAGTCGGCATTCAATACGTTTTGTCCGATTTACGAATAGCGCAGTTCAGCGGGGAGCCTGTCAGCAGTGTGTGGCATAGCCGGGGCGGTCTGGTGGAATCCGCGTGAGCGGGTAACATCCGACATTCTGCAGCGAATGACGGACAGTCTGCGGCATCGCGGGCCGGACGCCGGCGGTGCGTGGTTTTCTGAGCCGGGGGCTGTTACCGGGCTGACGGCGGGGCATCCGGCGGTCGCTCTGGGGCATCGTCGTCTGAGCATCATAGACGTGGCGGGCAGTCCGCAGCCGCTGGGCAATGAAGACGGTTCCGTGCAGATCTCGTTCAACGGCGAGATTTACAATTACCGCGAACTTCGCGTGCAGTTGCAGCAGCAGGGGCATCAGTTCCGTACGGACGGTGATACGGAGGTGATAGTCCATCTGTACGAGCAGTACGGGCTGGACTTTGTGCAGCACATGCGTGGGATGTTTGCCCTCGCAATCTGGGACAGTCGCAGTCAGCGACTGGTACTGGCTCGTGATCGGCTGGGCAAGAAGCCACTGTTTTACTGCCAGCAGGATCAGCGTCTGGTATTTGCCAGTGAGCTGAAGGCGCTGCTGCAGATTCCTGGTTTGCCTCGAAAACTCAGTCATTCGGCCGTGCTGCAGTTTCTGACACTGCAGTATGTGCCGCATCCGGACTGCATCCTCGAGGGGTTTCACAAGCTGCCACCGGCATCGATGGGGGTGCTGCAGCATGGTGTGTGGCAAGTGCAGCGCTACTGGAATGCTCCGTATGATCAGCCGCAGCTGCAGCGGCGGACGGTGCAGGACTGGCAGGAGGAGTTGCGGGCGGAGCTGACCGAGGCGGTGCGTCTGCGTTTGCGCAGTGATGTTCCGCTGGGGGCATTCCTTTCGGGCGGCATCGATTCGACGGTCATTTGTGGACTGATGCAGTCTTTGCTGCAGCAGCCCGTGCAGACGTTCTCGATGGGATTCCCTGTCCGTTCATTTGACGAGCGGGAATTTGCGGCGGAGGCGGCGGCATTTCTGGGAACCAGTCATCATGAAGATGTCGTGACGCCCGATGCGCTGCAGATCCTGCCATCACTGATCTGGCATTATGACGAGCCGTTCGGGGACAGCTCGGCAATTCCGACGATGTACCTTTCTGCCATGACTCGTCGTCATGTCACTGTTGCGCTTACGGGTGACGGTGGTGATGAGCTGTTCTGCGGGTACGAGCGTTATCGGGCGGCGCGGGCTGCGGCGGTGCTGGACAGGATTCCGAGAATGCTGAGACGGATGCTGGCCGCGATTGCCACGAGGCTGCCGGCCTCGGTGGAGCAGCGTTCATTTCGGCGTCGCCTGAAACGACTGCTGGAGGTACTGGCACAGGATCCCGAGCGTCGTTATCTGAACTGGATCACCATCTTTGATGAAGTGCGGCTGCACTGGCTGACTGGGCCGAGGCTGCAGCCCCTGCTCAGGCAGGAGGATCCGGCGCGGTGCATTTCCGAGGCGTGGCTGCAGTTTCCGCAGCGAGATTTTATCACCAGAACCACGGCGGTTGACCTGCAGACGTATCTGCCGTGCGACATACTGACCAAAGTGGACATCGCCAGCATGGCTGCGTCGCTGGAATGTCGGTGTCCGTTTCTGGATCACCGTGTGGTGGAGCTGGCAGCGCGGATGCCGATTGAGGTCAAGCAGACGCTGCAGCAGTCCAAGCTGGTGCTGAAGGAAACGTTTCGGGATCTGCTTCCTGAACGCATTCGAACCAGGGGTAAAATGGGCTTTGGCGTGCCGCTGGATCATTGGTTTCGGCAGGAGCTGCAGCCATTGCTGCGGGATGTGCTGCTGTCTGAGCGATGTCTGTCGCGTGGTCTGTTGAATCCCGTGGCTGTGCGAACGCTGGTGGACGAACACTGTGCAGGGCGTGTGAATCACTCCTACAGGTTATGGAATCTATTGTGTCTGGAGCTTTGGCAGCGGCTGTACCTTGATCAGCCTCCTCCGGTCGCAGCTCCGGCGGTATTGCCCTGAGCCTCTGTTGCTGATGATTCGGTGTTAAGGAATCTGAGCGCCCGTCGTTACGGACTGTCAGTGTTCCTTATCAATTGCGGTGAGTTGCAGCCGGAAAATTTGCCACAATCAAACTTATCGTGATAATCGGAATGCGTCCGATTGTTCGTCAGAATCACGGCAATTGTTGCAACCGGAATAACCGACGCTTTCGCTGCGATGTGATCGATCGATATTCCTGTTCTGATCGGCGGAATTGGCCCCGGGATTTGCGGGGTGTAGTATTATAAGCCGCTGCAGCGGTCAGAGAAATTTCACGGGGGGAGGGCAGGTTCCTGCTGGTCGGGGACCTGCCCGCTTTTTTTTGTCTCGTGGCGGCAGAGTCCTGCGGACTGTTGCCGATAACGCCACGCATGTCGCATGGTGCTGTCATCAGGCCGCAATTCTGCCTAGAATACAGCTTCGCACGTGTGATGATCCCCGTCTTGTTCTTCTGCACAGAGCTGTGTAACGATGTTTCGACCAGTAGCGGACAGCAATTTTGTCAGTGGCGAGCACTCGGTGCTGCGATTCTGGAGTGATCGCCGGGTCTTTCAGCGTCTGCGGGCGAAGAACGTCGGTGGACCGCGCTGGAGTTTTCTGGACGGGCCGATTACGGCCAACAATCCCATGGGTGTGCACCATGCGTGGGGTCGCACGTACAAGGACGTGTACCAGCGATTCTTCGCAATGACGGGTCACGACCAGCGTTTCCAGAACGGTTTTGACTGTCAGGGACTGTGGGTTGAGGTGGAGGTTGAAAAGCAGCTGGGTCTGGGGACAAAGACGGCTGTGCACGAGTTCGGGATCGACCGTTTTGTCAATGAGTGCAAACGTCGCGTGCTGCGATTTGCTGCCCGGCAGACGGAGCAGTCTGTGCGGCTGGGCTACTGGATGGACTGGGACGACCCGGATCAGTTGCGGCAACTGGCCGAGCATCTGGGTGAGTCGTCTGAGGTGACATTGCAGACGCCTTCGGGAAAAACGATTCGGGGGCCTGCGCATCAGCTTGTGGAGCGGCTGGGTAACCCGGAATGGGGTGGCAGTTACTTCACGTTCAGCACAGAGAACAACGAAACGATCTGGACGTTTCTGAAGAAGTGTTTTCAGCGGGGTAAGATCTACCAGGGCCATGATGTGATGCCGTGGTCCGGTCGTGGTGGCAGTGCTTATTCGCAGATGGAGATTGCTGAGGGCCGTCGCCTGACGACTCATCGCAGTGTGTTCGTGCGTTTTCCGCTGCAGCGTTCTGCTGCGGGTGGCGAGGAGTCTCAGGAGTATCTGCTGGTCTGGACGACAACCCCGTGGACTCTGACAAGCAATGTTGCCTGTGCGGTGAACCCGGAGCTTGAGTATCTGCGGATTCAGGCAAAGCGTGACAACGCGATCTACTATTTCGCAAAGGAGAATCTGAATTATCAGCGACTTGCCACTGAGTTCCGTGACGGCTTTGGTCGTCCGGAATGGAAGTGGCCGGAGGGTGTGCCGAAGCTCAGGACACTGGCTCAGATTTTCAAGGAGCAGGGGGGCTTCGAGGAACTGGGCACAGTGCGTGGATCGGAGCTGATTGGCTGGCGCTACAGTGGCCCGTTTGATGATCTGCCGGCACAGCAGCAGCGTGGTGGAGTGCCCTATGATGAGCGGACTGCGACGATCTGCGGTGCCGAGAGTCACCGGGTGATTGATGGTGGCCGGGATTCCCGCGGCAATGCCAATGTAGTGGCTGGCGAGGGTACAGGCATTGTGCACATCGCGCCGGGGTGCGGTGACATCGACCATCGGATTGGTCTCGCGCTGGGGCTGCCCGTGATTGCTCCGCTGAAGGACGATGGCACGTACTCGGCGGAATTCGGCGAATTTGCCGGTCTCGAGGCAATCGCTCCGGCCACGGCCGAGCTGGTGTTTGAGCGTCTGAAGCAGCGTGGGATGCTGGTGGCGGTGGAGACCTATCCGCACATTTACCCGCATTGCTGGCGTACGGGGGATGAACTGGTCTTTCGGCTGGTGGACGAGTGGTTCATCAACATGGACTGGCGGGAAGAAATCAAGGATGTGACTCGCCAGATTCGCTGGCTGCCGGACAGCATTGACGGGCAGGCGCGTGAGCTGGAGTGGTTGTCCAATATGGGCGACTGGATGATCAGCAAGAAGCGATTCTGGGGTCTGGCGCTGCCGGTCTGGGTGGACGAGCAGACCGGCGAGTTCGAGGTGATTGGATCGCTGGCTGAGTTGCGTGAGCGTGCTGTGGAGGGGTGGGATGAGTTTGTCGGTAATACGCCTCACCGTCCCTGGATTGACCGCGTGAAGATTCGCAATCCGCAGACGGGCAATCTGATGTCGCGGATTCCTGACGTGGGGAACCCGTGGCTGGATGCCGGCATCGTGCCGTTCAGCACCATGGGGTACAATCATCAGCGTGAAGAATGGCAGAAGTGGTATCCGGCGGATCTGGTGACAGAGTGTTTTCCGGGTCAGTTCCGCAACTGGTTTTATTCGCTGCTGTCGTTGTCGACGATGATGCGGCATGATGAAGCTGAGACGGCAGCCGGCCGGATGCCTTTCCGGACTCTGCTGGGTCATCGTCTTGTGCAGAATGAACAGGGCAAGCCGATGCACAAGTCAGATGGTACGGCCATCTGGTTTGAGGAAGCGGCTGAGCAACTGGGTGTTGACACGATGCGGTGGATGTATCTGTCGCAGAATCCTGCGGTGGATCTGCGTTTTGGCACGAGGCATCCGGATCATCCTGTCACTCTGCAGACTCCTGCCGGCCCCGCTGACAGGACTCGCGAGGGAGTGCCTACGTGTCTGGTGACCAGTGGTCCTGCCGATGAAACTCGCCGTCGCATTCTGATTCCGCTTTGGAACTGCTACAAATTCTTTGTGGATTATGCGGTGGCTGATGGTTTTGTGCCATCGGCGGAACTGCGTGCGTGTGCGGCGACGGGTGGACGATCAGTGGCTGCCACTGCAGGGCTGGCGGAGCGACCTGAGATTGACCGCTGGATTCTGTCAAATCTGCAGTCACTGGCGGCGGCCGGTCGTCGGGAACTTGCCGACTTCAATGCTCCGGGGTTCTGCGCCGCTGCTGCGGAATTCATCGATGACCTCAGCAACTGGTATATTCGCCGCAATCGGCGGCGTTTCTGGCGGGCCCGGGATGCGGCTGATGGCGACAAGCTGGCGGCTTATGAAACGCTGTACGAAGTACTGGTTGTGCTCTGTCGTCTGCTGGCTCCCTGCATTCCCTTCCTGACGGAGCGAATGTATCTTAATCTGGTGCTGGGTCAGAATCCCGAGGAGGTGCAGGAGAATTCAGATCTGCCGGGCTCGGTACACCTGTGTGATTATCCGAATGCTGATCCCGCGCTGCTGGATGCGGCTCTGAACCAGCGAATGGCAGCTGCTCAGAAAGTTGTGCGGCTGGGGCATAAACTTCGTGAAGAGCACAATCTGCGGGTGCGTCAGCCGCTGTCCGAGCTGCGATTTGCTGTGGCTTCTTCGGAGACAGCCGCTGCAGTGGAGACTCTGGCGGATGTGATTGCCGAGGAACTGAACATTCAAAGGGTACTGCGAGCAGACAATCTGGATGCAATTGTCAGCTACGCGTACAAGCCCAATCTGAAAACTCTGGGACCGAAGTGTGGGCGTCTGCTGAATGCGCTGAAAACCTCCATCCCTGAACTGGGAGACGGGATACTGGCGCCGCTGCGACGCGGGCAGAGCGTGACGATTGAGCTGCAGGGGTCGACGATGGAACTGCTGCCTGAAGATGTGCTGATCAGTACGATGCAGGCAGCCAGCTGGATTTCCGCTGACGATGCGGGGATTCAGGTTGCGATCAGTACTGTACTGACTCCGGAACTGCTGCGGGAGGGCATGTCGCGGGACTTTGTGCGGCATGTACAGCAGCAGCGGAAGGATGCCGGCCTGAATATTCAGGATCGCATTCGCATTTTCCTGAGCTCGGAAGATCCACAGGTCAGTACGATGATCGGCGAATGGGGGCCATGGATCAGTGCTGAAACTCTGGCCGACTCGATTGAGCTGTGTGCGACGGCTGCAACCGAAGCGCGGTCGGTCACAGCCGGTGAGAGTGCGGTGCACCTGTGGATTGCAGCCAGCTGCTGATCTGCTGTCTGTTGCGACATGATGTTTGAGTGCCCGATTGAGCCTGGCTGCAGCTTCAGTGCGTCGGCTCGATGGGCACGAATGTTGTGCGATTTCGTTCGAAAGCTGCTTCGGCGGCTTCCCGGGCCCGTCGCTGAAACTCAACCTGACAGCGGGTGCTGCGGTTCTGAGCATCTGCGGCTTCGGACGCTGACTGTTTCCGTCGACCCCGGCTGCGTTTTCCCGGCACGGCTGGTTCCTGCCCTGCCGGAGCAAGGTAAGAGCCGTCGGCAGTCAGCAGTCGTCCCTTCACGTTGTCCCGCAGGCAGCTGCGGAGAATTGCGATCGCCCGTTTCTTGCAGTTTTCGTCCAGAATGGGGATCAGCAGTTCCACGCGCCGGTCGAGATTGCGGGGCATCCAGTCCGCGCTGGAGATGAAGACGTGTTCGTCACCGCCGTGGTGGAAGTACAGAATCCGCGCATGTTCAAGGAATCGATCGATAATGCTGACGATACGGATGTTTTCACTGCGCCCGGGAACCCCGGGTTTCAGGCAGCAGATGCCGCGTATATTCAGATCAATCTCGACACCTGCCTGTGAAGCTTCACACAGGGCTTCAATCATGATGGGATCAGCGAGTGAATTCAGTTTGACCATGATATGGCCACGATCGCCATTTCTGGCCCTTTCAGCTTCGACCCGAATCATCTGCAGCAGTTTTTCCCGCAGTCCGATCGGCGCCGATTCGATGCGTGAGAACTGCTGAATCTGCGAGGCGCCGGTGACTGCATTGAACCAGGAGATGGCGTCATTTCCGAGGTCCCTGTTGCAGGTCAGCAGACTGAGGTCCGTGTAGAAGCGGCTGGTGATTTCGTTGTAATTGCCGGTTCCGAAGTGGCAGTAACGCTGGAATCCCTGGGGTTCGCGGCGGACGACGATGCAGGCTTTGGCGTGTGTCTTGAGTCCCCGGACTCCATACACCACCTGCACTCCGCTGTATTCCAGTTGCCGTGCCCACTCGATGTTGCGGGCTTCATCGAAGCGAGCCTTCAGTTCCACGATTACGGTGACGTTCTTGCCATTTTCCGCAGCGCGGATGAGCGATTTGACGATGGGGCTGTTGCGACTGGTGCGGTACAGCGTCTGTTTGATGGCCACCACATCCCGATCATCAGCGGCCTCGGACAGCAGCCGCAGCACGGGTTCAAAGGATTCGTACGGATGAAACAGCAGGACATCCTGCGACTTGATGGTGTCGAAAATTGATTCGGCCGGGTCCACTCGCGGGGAAGGGCAGGGTGTCCACGAGGGATACAGCAGTGAGTCAAAGCTGCTGATGCTGGTGAGTTGAATAAGGTCACTGAGTCCTACCGGGCCGGGGGCCTGGTAGATATCCCGCTCACCGACTCGCAGCAGTGTCTTCAGAAACTCGAGCATCGGTCTGGTGACGCGTTCCGAGACTTCCAGCCGCGTGCAGAAGCTGTCCTTGCGATCTTCCAGCACATCTTCCATTTCCGCCAGCAGGTCCGCTCCATCATCATCACTGACTGTCACGTCAGCGTTGCGGGTGACGCGGAATGGGACCGTGGAAACAACAGTGGCTCCGGGGAAGAATCGCGAGACCAGCAGCTCAATTGCGTCTTCCGTCAGAATGAATTCATATCCACCGCTGCCCGGCAGGGTGATGTAACGCAGATCGAACCGACCGAAGGGGATCACGGCAAACCGGAACGGTTCATCTTCGCTGCGTCCCAGCAGCTGTACGGCGAGGTTCAGGGTCCTTCCGAACAACAGTGGAAACCGGGCGGGATCATGCACTGCGATGGGTGTCAGAACCGCCTGCAGCTGTTCATGAAAGACCGTATCCAGGAATTCCAGTTGTCGTTCCGTCAACTGATCGGCGCGGCGCCGGCGAATCCCGGCTTCCGCCAGCGCGGGTTCAATCTGCTCCAGATAGATGTGATACTGCTCCGCAGCCATCTTCTGTGCCCGAATGCTGATTGCCATCAGCTGTTCCAGACCGGACATCCCGGAGGGGTCCGTGACGGAGTCTCCTGTGCGGATGGAACTGAGCAGACTGCCCACCCGCACCATGAAGAATTCGTCGAGGTTTGAAGCTGTGATGGCCAGGAACCGCATGCGTTCCAGCAGCGGCACGGCCTGGTCTGAGGCCTCATCAAGAACTCGCTGGTTGAATTCCAGCCAGCTCAGCTCACGGTTCATGTACACTTCAGCAGTCGACATAGACAGATTCCTGAGAACAGCGGTGATCTCGCGGATAACTCAGCGAGACGGCTCCCGCAGCAGAACTCCCAGCCCGAATGTATCTTCAAACAGCGAACCTTTCTGACGCAGTTCCATCCGCTCCAGACTCAGATCGCCCGCCACTCCGGTCGCCGTAACCACAAGACGGTTCTTTTCAATTGTGCAGTTGATATCCCCGATGCGCTGGCTGCCGGAATGATCAAGAGCAACCGCCACACGCAGAATTCCGGCCAGTCGCGAGACAATGACGCGGCTGTCCCGGTCCAGCCTGGCAAAGTATTCGTGTGCCGGCTTCGGGACTGCTCGCCGGTGATAACGGGCAATCAGGGCTACCAGCTGATGGTCGAGCGAATTCAGTCCGAACAGCTCGCTGTTCATGATCAGATAATACGAGTGTTTGTGGTACCCTGAAAGCCCGACAAATAATCCCGTCTCGTGCAGCAAAGCCGCTGTGTACAGCAGAGTTTCGCAGCGGGCATCCATCGGATGTTCCGGCTGCAGCGTCAGGAACAGTTTGCGTGCCAGGCGGGCAACATGCGTGGCGTGCGGCAGATCCACCTGGTATCGCCGCGCCATCTCCATTGCCGAATTGATGATCTGCTCGCGAAAATCCTGAGACCAGTCGTTCGTGCTGACCATACCCTGCAGCAGTGCATCCCGCAGGTTGAAGCCCGTCAGCTGAATTGACTCCACCTTAAGCTGTTCCGCCAGTCGCACATTCGCCAGCAGGGCCGGCACCAGAGTTTCAGCCTGCGACAGTTCGATGTGATATTTCTGCATGATCCAGTCGACGGGCATTGGCAGCAGCTGATCAACCAGTGCCCTGAGACGCAGGGTGGGGATGGAGCTGAGTCCGGGAGCCCGGGGGTCAATATTCATCAGCCGCGCCGCAAAGCGGATATCGCCTCCCAGAGCAATCAGACTGACCGCCTGGTCCCGAGGTATCATGTCCAGCATGGGTTCCAGTGAACGATCGATCTGCCCCAGCATGATGCGTGCCACATCACGACGCTGCGCATCGGCCTGCAGCAGTTGCTGCTGCATGCGCAGGGAACCCAGTCGGTAAGGCTGAGCATGCTGAATGTCCTTGCCCTTCAGCAGCAGGACCTCCGTATTGCCACCACCTACCTCCACCACCACTGTGCTGGTGTTCTGCCGTATCACATCTTCACTGAGCAGCGGGCGGACACCCAGATAGGTCAGCCGGGAAATTTCGGCATCGTCAATCAGTTCCACCGCCAGTCCGGTGGCAATATAGATCCGGTCCAGTACGTCCAGACGATTGATTGCTTCCCGCACAGCACTGGTGGCCACCACGCGAATGTAACGCGGATTGGTGCACTGATACTCCTGCAGCTTCCGTCTGTAACTTTTCAGTACCCGAATGCTCTCCAGCAGGGTTTTCCGCTGGATTTCTCCGATGGTGAATGTGTCCTTGCCGAGGCTGACGCCACGGACAAGCTGCTCAAGCACGCGCACCTGTCCGGCACCATCCGACTCGCCGATCGCCATGCGGATCGCTGATGTTCCCAGCTCGACCACGGCCAGCGGAAAGAACCGACGACTGCGGGTGGCATCCTTGTCGGCATCCCCGCGAGCAACGGTATCAGTTCGATTCAGTTCGTTTCCTGTGGACATTTCAGGCACTCATTGCAGCCTTGTGGACGAAACAGACTTCAGTGTGGTCCCTCGCGTAACCCGTCAGGCTTCCTTCGCTTTTTTCTTCGGCAGCTCAGCAGCCTCCTGCCGCACCAGTGCGGCCGCTCCAGTCGCACCCGCCAGATCCCCCAGTTCGCTGACCTTCAGTCTGCCACAGTCGGCCAGTGACGGCAGGACGTTGCGACGAATGCCCTCCGTCACAGATTCCAGGTACAGCTTCGGCATGGCTTCCACCAGCCCACCACCCAGAATCACCACATCAGGTGCGAGGATGTTGATCAGGCTGCCGATGCCTCGACCAACCTGCTGTGCCGCTCGCTTCACAATCTGTTCGATTGCCTTGTCGCCCTTTTCTATGGATTTTGCCAGTGCCGAGCTGCGAATACGTGAGATGTCTGTGCCGGCAATTTCCTGCAGCCCCGGTGCCTGACCACGATAAACCGCTTTCGCAGCCTCAGCCGAAATCGCCAGCCGACTGGCAAGGCCTTCCAGAGTTCCCACCGGGCCAACCCCCGCAGCAGAACCCTCCGTCGCCATCTGCAGGTAGCCGACTTCCATGCAGGACGAGCGAGTGCCGCGGAAGATGCGACCTTCATAAACAAAACCACCACCGATCCCGGTACCCGGGAAAACGCCAAGCACCGAGCGGAAGCCCTGACCGGCCCCCATCGTGTATTCGCCGAATACCCCGGCGTCCACGTCATTGCAGATCACCGCCGGACAGCGGAATTTCTTCGCCAGATAGTCCTGCAGTGCCACGTTTTTCCAGCCCAGATTCGGAGCTTCCAGAATCAGGCCTTTCTGCAGGTCCAGTGGCCCCGGCACACCGCAGCCAATACCGGCGATTGCATCAGGACCCGCTCCGATCTCTTCAAGTGCCATCACAATCGTTTCCGACAGTCGCTCCAGACTGACCGGTTCGCCCTCATTGGCGCGAGTCTTGCGGCGTTTGCGAGCAATCGGCTTCAGCCGCTCGTCAAAAACCACTGCCAGCATCTTGGTGCCACCCAGATCAAAACCGATCCAGTAACGGCGTTTGTCCTGGCCTTCACTCATGTTCCGCCTTGCCTTTCCGCCACTGTCCCGCCGCAGGAATCGCGATCACTTCTGCCCTGTGCAGTACGGCTGCACGGAATGCTAGCAGAATTCCGATACCGCTGTACGCTGCACAATCCCCCTTTTCCGGGGCTGGCAGTAAAACAACGCGATATTGACAGCAAAAACTGCTGTGATTGCTGTTGATTTTCCGCAACATCGCGGCAAGTTGGACAAACCGGGTGTCGGGTGCGGGAATCGGCGCGGAATCTGGTTTACCACAGCATTTCGGCGTATCCTGCGACTGTTTCACATCGGTAACTCAGCGCCAGAGAAGACAGTGACTATGGACTCCAGTACTCTCAGGGCCGTCCAGGCCCCCGTCAAGCAATTGTACCAGAACCACCCGGATGCCGGGCTGGCTGAGCTTTCCGCTGAAGGGCATGTTGATTTTGAACGGATCGGCTGCCACGTGCCACTGCTTACCAACAACGGCCACCAAATCCTGGCAGGACTGCATCCGGCAGCGGGCGGAAATGGTATGGCGGCCTGTTCGGGCGAAATGCTGCTGCAGGCCCTGGTCAGTTGTGCCGGAACGACACTGGCGGCAGTCGCTGTTTCCATGGGTCTGCAGATGCAGTCGGCGACAGTGAAAGCTGTTGGCAGAATGGATTTTCGCGGCACGATGGGCGTCAATCGCGAAACCCCTGTCGGTATGACCGACATCCGGTTGCTGTTCAGTCTGCAGACAGAGGCCCCGCCTGACAGTGTCAGCAAGCTGGTGCAACTGACAGAACGCTACTGTGTGGTACTGCGGACTCTGACGGGTGGTTGCGCAGTCACGAGCCGGATCATCAGTGAAGATCAGCCGGCAGTACTGGCACCGCGGCGCTGATAGATTTCCTTCATCAGCAATTCGATTGCCCGAGCCCGCGCTCGAATGGCCTTATCCGGCTTCTCGGACTGAATTGCAGCGGTCGCCTGGCGCCCCAGTTGAGTCAGTTCGTCAAAATCCACTCGCCAACTGCTGTCGCGAGCCGCCTGGGCAAGCTCGCTTTGTGCTTCCGCCAGATACTTCAGCAGCTCCTGCGGATTCTGGCAGTCAACAGTGCGATAGGGCGGTGATGTGCGGAACGATGACCGCAGTGCACTGGACATGGATGGGTCCAGACGTGGATCGTC
>CAITYU010000152.1 GCA_903896675.1 uncultured Planctomycetaceae bacterium | reverse complement strand
TCGAACCGTCGCGTCGTCGTCGTGGCGTCACTCAGCGGCGACCCCTGCGGCCACGCGGCACCAGATGCGATCCAGTTCCTCAGTTGCTCGATTTTCTCCGGAGGCAACTTTCCACCTGGTGGCATTTTCGGCTCGCCGAGGTATTCGACCGCCTCGATCAGCAGGCTCTTCGCCGGATTGCCTGTGGCAACCGCCGCCCCGGAATCACCGCCCCTGATCAGCGATTCGCGAGTCGCCAGATTGAACCCACCTTCCTGCTTCTCCGGGCCGTGGCATTCAAGACAATGTTCGATGAGCAAAGGTCGAATCCGCTTTTCGAAAAGTTCGAGTTGCTGTGGAGAGAATTCGTCTGCATGAACATGCCGCATAGGGAACAACGTCTGCGATGTGAGCCAGACGCAGAGAACCGTCACAAAATGCTTCATTGATAACGCTCCGAAAAGCTCCCGTTAACGGTGGAATTTCGACATCGAATCAGTTTCGATAACGGGTGGCCAGCACAAATGACGGGGAGCCGTCGTTACCATTGCGGAGTCTTCCAGCGGACGACCTCCAGATGTGTTTTGTCATCGTCTCCACGATAGGAATACGAGGTGACAAGCGTGCCATCTTCGAGCTGCACCGTGGGGCCGAAGCCACCTCCCTGATACTTGCCGACGGGCGTCCGGGTATCGAGCATGAGTCGGTCTTTGGTGAAGTCGAACTGGAAACCATCCTCTGTCTCCGTACCGAGCAGGGCGCGTACGCCCAGTGGCGGACTCAGGTCGCGGACCGTGAATGTGAGCAGCAGGCGTCGATCGTGGAGCCTCAGGAGCGACATGTACATTTCGCCGTAATCGCCGAAGTCACGGATACGGTCAAAGGTCTTGCCGTCGTCAGATGACGAGAAGAGGATGAAGTGATCCGCCTGGTCGTTTTCCGCCGCGATCGGTTTGTTGCTGATGGGCAATTCGTTGCTGTCGACGCGGACGAGCGCCCAGATCCGAGAGGACCTCGACTGCCAGAGCCAGGTTTCGCCGCCGAAGAAGCCATAAACACTTTTGAAATCGCGTGGTTCGCAGGTGGCGGTCTTGTCCCATGTCGCACCGTTGTCTTTCGACCGCCACATCAGCCACGGCCCGTCGCCACCGTCGTAGTCAACACCCAGCAGCAGTGTACCGTCAGCAAGCCGCAGCACGTTCCTCGTTGTATGGTTGGACTTTGTGGGCCGAACCGACTCGGACTCGATGCGGATCGATTGCCATGATTGACCGCCATCGATCGAGCGATGCAGAAAACCGCAGGTGTAGCCCCATTCGTTACGCACGTCCTGGGCAAGCAGATGACCGGTGATAAAAGTCGTGCCATCCGGCAGGACTGTGAGGTAAGGCTCGCGGCCGAGCAGGTTCAGTTTTTCGGCCTGCGACCAGCTTCTGCCGCCATCCTTTGAACGAAAAAGCAGTGTCTGTTCCATGACCTGATTGTCGTCCCGACGGTACTGATGAAATGCCGTCAGCAGCAGTTCTCCGGTCGGCAGTCTGGCAATGCATGGCTTGTAATCGTCCGGTTCACCGAGGGCGATGCGTTCGCAGGAGATTGTGGCACCGGCCAATCGCTGCGGGTTGTGAACAGGAATTGATGTCGGAGGATCATCTGCCTGAGCGATGATGGTGGTGAGGATGACCGCGATCAGGAACAGACTGTAACGACGCGGGTGTGCGGTCGAGGGCAAGTGTCGAGGCATCATGAGACCTCCGGCAAAAGATACGGGGCGCGATATTCTTTTGTGAGCATCTGATTGGCTTCGTCGCAATCGATAAATCGTTCGGCCCGGGGATCGAAGTCGAGTCGGCCGCGGGTGCGAAACGCGATTTCGCCGAGGTGCACGAGGGCGCAGCTGCGATGTGCGACTTCGGCTGAGGCTTTTGTTGGCGTACGCTGGCGAACGGCGTCCAAAAACTCGGCCATGTGCTCCGCGTAGCCACGCTGACCGCGGAGATCTTTGCCCTCTGTTGGTCCTGGCGTCGACTTTGGGCCGAGAAAGACGCTGAAGGCACCACGGCGGGAGAAGATCATGTACCCTTCCGTTCCGTAAAAGATGTTGCCATTGTCGAATCCGTTCAGACCGTAGGCCGTGAAGGGATAGTTCTCATAGATCAGCAGGCGACCATCGGGGTATTCGTAAGTCACGTTCAGGTTGTCGGGGTATTCGCTGGCGTGGCCATCGAGCATCATTCGGCTGCCGCGGGCGGTGATTTGTTTCGGCAGGGTGGTGACACCCAGTCCCCACGTTGCCATGTCGATGTCATGAATGCCGTCATCACC
>CAITYU010000151.1 GCA_903896675.1 uncultured Planctomycetaceae bacterium | reverse complement strand
CGCCCTCCCGAGGTTTGTCCGGCTCGGCAGGAGATTCGCCCTCCCGAGGGTTTGTCCGGCTCGGCAGGAGTCTCGCCCTCCCGAGGGTTTGTCCGGCTCGGCAGGAGCCTCGCCCTCCCGAGTTGCGGGGCGAGGTGTCCGGAGAGCCTCAACGAAACAACGGCAGAATCTTCGTCCAGAAAATCAGCACGCTCAGACCAGCGTAGAAGACGCCGCAACTGGCAATCCCCACGCGTGAGTACCAGCGTGGTCGCAGCTCCGGCGGAAGCAGCCTGCAGTTGATCCACAGAATGTGAAAGGCCGTTACGGCCAGCGATACATTGTTCACATTCGCAATCACAGTCACCATGGTTTTTGGCGCATCCGGGAAACGCAGGAACAAAGCCGCAACAACGATTGTCCACAACACATACACCAGCAGAATCGAATAATACACCTGCCGCGCCTGATTGCCCTTCAGGCGACTGCGAATCCGCCGACTGCCACTCCACAGAATGTCCGTCCACCGCCGCGCAAAATCATCCACAATCGCCATCTGACTGGGCAGAAACACCATCAGTCCCGTAAACAGGCACAGCCCCCACACAACTGGCGCCCACGCACCGAACGCCGGAGTATGCAGAATGCCGTCAGCCGCCAGCAGCGGCTGCGAATACAGAATCTGCCTGCCAAACATCGGCGAATTGGCCGCAAATCCTATCGACAGTAACGCCGGTAACGCCATGCCCATGAAACAGCCCGGCACCCACACCATCAACTGGTCTGACAGAATGTACTTCCACCAGCCACGCCATCGCCGCAGATTGTCCGGGGTAATCGGAAACACCGCACCAATGTGACTGAGTGTGATACTGTGACCGCCCACTGCACTGGGAATCGCCCCCACCTGACTGCCCATGCCCCAGCCCTTGTCACGCACAAAATTGCCATACGCCGAATTCGCAAGACCTCCGCCTCCCGCATAGCCCGCAAATGCTCCCAGCGTCGCGATGTGAGTCAGGGAGATCGCCGGCCACACCCCATGCTCCCAGCGCCACCCAAACAGATTCACAATCGACTCACCACCACCCTCCGCCGCCACCGGCACATTGCCAAACCGCAGAAACCCGCTGAACACATTCCACCAGCCCTGCGGACTGACAAAAAATACTCCCATCGCCAGACAGAATCCCAGCACCACAAACACCTTGGCCGTCATGATCCACTGCAGCATGTTATAAACTTTGCCTCCCACCAGCACCGGCAACACCACGGCACCCAGTGTGACAAAGGCCAGAGTATTCACGAGGGTGGTATCCGCCGCAGTTGGGATGCGATCCAGCCACACCGTCGCCAGCAGCACTGCCGCATTGGTCGACAGACCCGGAATCAGAAACGTCAGACACAGCACCGCAGTCACAGCCATCCAGAATCGCGGACCGGGAAAGGTCCGCATGAATCCCGTAAACACCGGCTCGCCGCAATACAGGGCGTACCGACCACACTCGATGTTGTAAAAGGCCTGCGTCACGATGGCGATGGTCGCCACCCACATCAGATTGCCGCCATACTTCGCCGTTACGTCCGGCCCCATCAGCCATTCACCACCACCAATCTGGATTCCGCACATCACAATCCCCGGGCCGATCAGGCCTGCCAGATTCCGCAGACCCAGTGGCTGCGGTTCCGGCAGCTCCGCAATCGTCCATGGCGGGATGGCGTTGCCCTGTCCGAGCAGACCGGCGGACTGAGACGCGTGATCAGAATCAGCGCTGTGCATGGTGGTGGCCCTGAATAATGTGGGGAATTGTCCACTACCATAGCCAAACCTGCGGCCGGAAAACAGCGGACCCGGACAGTGACGCCCTGAGAATCTGCGGATGCCGTATCCGCACGCTCGACCGCAGTCCCCGCATTGCCTACGCTTTCACAATGCATTCCGGCAGCCGGACAGGCTTTGCATGCCGTCGATTGCAGACTCCACCAACGCTCTCTTTTTCGCCGGGTCACAACTCCCATGCTCAACTGGAACAGCAATCAACTGACTCACGGATGGCAGAAAGGCATTACGGCCTTCTACTACGCACTGGGGATGACTGCTGAAGACTTTCAGAAGCCGCAGATCGGTATTGGCGTACCGTTGCTGGATGGCAACACCTGCAACATTCATGCGTATCAACTGGCTCAGGAGATTGCGGCGGGCTGTCGTGAAGCCGGACTGCTGGGATTCCCGTTCGGCACTCCGGGCGTCAGTGACAACATTTCTCAGGGCCATGAAGGCGGCAACGCCAGCCTGCCGTCACGCAACCTGATTGCCAACAGTGCGGAATGTGTGGTCACCGCTCATTGCTACGACGGTCTGATCGGACTGCACAACTGCGACAAGAACGGCCCGGGCTTTGCCATGGCCCTTGCCCGCACAAACTTCCCCGGTCTGATCGTCAGTGGCGGCAGCATTCTGCCGGGCTGCCACAACGGTAAGGACATCACCATTCTGGACGTGTACGATTCGCAGGCCAAAGCCGCTGTCGGCGCGATGACTCACGAGGAATCCGAAGAAATCATCCGCAGGGCCTGTCCCGGTCCCGGTGGCTGCGGCATTGCAGCGTCATTCAATACGTGGGGCTTGGCGATGGAAGCCATCGGACTGATGCTGCCTGCCAGCAGCTCGATCCCGGCTGTCGATCCCGCCAAGAAAGCCGAATGCCGTCGTGTTGGTGCAGCGATGGTCAACCTGCTGCAGCAGAACATTCGACCTCGCGACATTCTGACCCCGGCAGCCTTCCGCAACGCGGCTGTCACAATCGCTGCCGCTGGCGGGTCCACCAATGGTGTCCTGCATATTCTGGCTTTGGCTCGCGAAGCCGGCGTCGATTTTACGCTGCACGATCTGCAGCAGATTTTCCGCAACACGCCCGTCCTCGCCTCATTTGCTCCCCGCGGACCGCGGACCATGGTGGACCTGCATCACATCGGTGGCACCCCGGTGCTGCTGAAACACTTCCTCGACAACGGACTCCTCGACGGATCGTGCCTGACAGTGACCGGACAGACACTGGCTGAAAATCTGCGGGATGTGCCACCACCGCCGGCCGGCCAGGATCTGCTG
>CAITYU010000150.1 GCA_903896675.1 uncultured Planctomycetaceae bacterium | reverse complement strand
GGGGTTTTCAGTGTTCAGTAATCGCAAAGCCCGCCCCCGTTGGGAGCTTCGCTCTCCGAGGATTGCAGTCAACACCTCGGGCGATGCAGTCTGCGGTTGCGCACAGGATTTCGCGTTGAGCCCTTTTTGGGGGCCGCGGAATGACGCGGAAAATCGCGGAAAATCGCATGGGGACGGGGGTTTTCAGTGTTCAGTAATCGCAAAGCCCGCCCCCGTTGGGAGCTTCGCTCTCCCGAGGATCGCAGTCAACACCTCGGGCGATGCAGTCTGCGGTTGCGCACAGGATTTCGCGTTGAGCCGGATTTTACGGGCCCGGTTGTTGTCAGGCTGCACGTGCGGGACAGGCGCGTCCGTTTCAGTCCAGCCATTCATGAACGGCCAGTACGGGACATTCAGCGTGCTGCAGAATCTGTTCGGTGGTTGAACCGCGGAGGGCATCCAGCAGACCATGGCGTCCGGCCGTGGTCATGGCGAGCAGATCGGCGTGGACCTGCCGGGCCTGCTGCAGGATGGCACTGACAACCGATCCGGTCGTGGTGTGCCAGTGATACTGCACATTGGCACTGCCGGGCAGACTGACACCCGGCGAATCCGCCGGGTTGCCAACGTGCAGCAGATGCACATGACATTCGGGAACATCCAGCGCGGCGACGATATCGCATACGACTTCGATGGCGGGTTCCGGATCGGGTTCGAAATCGATTGGCACGAGGATATTCCTCAGCCGGACTTCCCCGGTGTCTTCGCTGACAAAGCCCGGGGTGCCCACTGGAAGAAACAACGTGGCACCATCACTGCCGGCGTTGATGCGTCCCGCCGTGGTCTGATGCAGCCAGCGATCCAGACCATGACGCTGGTGAGTGGCGAGGACGAGCAGATCAGCGGGGTGTTCGTGGAGAAACCCGAGAACTCCGGAGGCGGGATCGGGATCAGCGACTGAGGCTTTGCCGATGCGAACGCCGAGGGCAGCGACATCGGAGCGTGCAGCGTGCGCGGGCAGCAGGCCCCAGCGGGCCAGAGTATCGCGGACCGCCGGAAAGCTGGACCAGTCCGGCCGCCGATCTTCCTCACGTTCCACGTGCAGGATGGAAAGCGAGCTTTTTGTGGCGCAGGCCAGACGCAAAGCATGTGCAAAGGCCACAGTGCTGCCTGCACCAAAATCTGTGGCATGCAGCACATGCCCGATGGCCAGTCCGTATCGCTCTGACATCTGAACGCTCCTGAAATCGCCGGCTCTGGTGTGAACATACCGCAGTCCGGAGAAATGTGTGTGCTCGCAGTTGCGCAACTCAGGCCGTTTTCAGAAACAGGGAAAACAGAATCACGAATGAATCCGGATGGGCTGGGGTTTCCCAACCACGGCGATACGCGAATCCTGCGAAAAATGAGGTGCGTGCAGAATGGGCGTGTTCTGAGGGGGCATGGATATTCAGACCGGACACAAGTCCCGCTTTCGCGGGTCCGTGAAGGAGCAGCGTTTTTCGCCGTTTTTGAAACATCGGTCACCCGTCTGCGGGCGCTGGCATGTCCTGTGCTGCAAGACAGCCGCATTTATTGAGGAATCCTGAAAATTCATGGCGGACGGCCGAGCTCGGATGGCCTTTGCGCTGTGCGAGACCGTGCCGGCTGGGTGTGTCGCAATGCGCCAGGACTTCGCGATGGACCAATCATGCGATTCACCGGTACGCTCAAGTCGTGGAATGATGATCGCGGTTTCGGGTTTATCGCAGTTGACCGGGCCCGTCAGGACGTTTTTGTTCATATCTCACAATTCCCCGCAATTTCCGGTCGTCCGCAGGGTGGAGAGCGACTGAGTTTTGATGTTGTGGCCGATCGTGATGGCAGGTTGCAGGCTGTCGCAGTACGGATATTGCCTGCGGCTGCTGCTGTTCGCCATGACGAGTTACCGGCGGCATGGACAATTCCCCGACTGCTGATCCTGCCGATCTTCGGCACGATCTACGGTGTTGTGGCCAGTCTGTGGGGGTTCTATCCGTGGGTGCTGACGGGTTACGTCGCGGTCAGTCTGGCCACATTCCTGGCGTATGACCTTGATAAGAGTGCGGCGATGCAGCATCGCAGGAGGACTCGCGAAAGGACTCTGCACCTGCTGTCGCTGCTGGGAGGCTGGCCCGGCGCCATGGTTGCTCAGATGTGGCTGCGTCATAAATCATCAAAGTCGTCCTTCATCGCGAAGTTCTGGTTGACCGTAGTCCTCAACATCGTGTTGTTCGTGCTGCTGCATGCCGGTGTGGCATGGAAGAAATCCGGGCTGAATGAGGTTCTGCGCGAATCGTGGCAGACATCACAGAGGTGATGAAATACCCCACTGTGCTCAGTCTGAATGAGCAGGGGCCATCCCCGGGCAAGCCGAGGGTTTGCATTTCGGGAGGGCGCCGGCGGAAATGCGGGATGCAGGAGCTTGAGAGGTGTTCGGCTCGGCGGGAGCCTCGCCCTCCCAAGCGAGGGAAGGGGACGGCGGAACCGCGGGATGCAGGAGCTTGAGAGATGTTCGGCTCGGCAGGAGCCTCGCCCTCCCAAGCGGGCGAAGG
>CAITYU010000149.1 GCA_903896675.1 uncultured Planctomycetaceae bacterium | reverse complement strand
TGGGGGGGTCTCTGTCACCCAGGGCTGCGCCCTGGGCTACCGGAAAACGGCCCTTCAGGCCTGAATCACAACCGCAGGCAGAACATAAACCAAACACTCGCCCCGGGCCCGACACGCCCCCCCAAGGCCTGAAGGGCCGATCTCAGCAAAGCCAGGTGCGTAAGCACCTGGTTCGGACGCTCCCCCCACCCACCCCAGGCCTGAAGGGCCGGTTTCAGCAGAGCCAGGTGCATGAGCACCTGGAAACCCCGTGCACGACCGCGAAGACCAGACACGCCTTGAAATCGGCCCTTCAGGCCTGAAGACCAACCTTTGGGGGGGCTCTGTCACCCAGGGCTGCGCCCTGGGCTACCGGAAAACGGCCCTTCAGGCCTGAATCACAGGCGCAGGCAGAACATAAACCAAGCAAGCGCCCCGGGCGCCCGCTTGGTTTCGTGGGTAACGACGAGGCGATGGGCGGGTCAGCGCTGGAGTGGTGGGGTGAGAAAAAGCGTGGGCGTGGCGGGCGGAGGGGCGTGTTCCCCTCAGAGGGCTCGCAGGACGGCGGCGGCGCTTTGTCCCATGGCGGTGCGATTCACGGTGATGGCGGTGCGGCTGGCAAGGCGCTGGGCTTCGCCGCGGGCGACGTTCAGGCGACAACGCGGGTCGGGGAATTCGTAGTTGAGCGTCGCGGGCAGGTAGCCGTGTCGGAGTGACAGCAGGGTTCCGGCCAGTTCCACCGCACCGGCGCCGGCGTCGAAGTGTCCGATATAGCTTTTGAGGGCGGTGACGGGGATTCGCAGGGCGAGGTCACCGAAGACACGGTGATAGGCGCGGGATTCGACAATGTCGTCGGTCTGAGTACTTTTGCCCTGGGCGTTGATGTGTCCGAGATCGGCGGGTGTGACACCGGCGGCGGTGATGGCGGATTCCATCGCACGCACCAGTCCGACTCCGGCAGATTCATTGGCGACACCGTAGCCATCACAGCCGGCTCCGGTTCCAAGGACTTCGGCGTAAATGTCGGCCCCGCGACGCACCGCGTGTTCGTAGCTTTCCACGAGGAAGGAGGCGGCACCTTCTCCGACAACCGTGCCATCGCGTTCGAAGTCAAACGGCCGACAGGCGCGCGAGGGATCGTCGGAGCGTCGTGAGAGTCCTTCGAAGTTGTGAAATTTGGCGATGTCGACCGGGTGAATGTTGGAGCTGCAGGCGCCGACGATCATGGCATCGGCACGGCCAGCTTCAATGACGCGGACGGCTTCGGAAAGTGCCAGCAGGGCGGAGGCGTCCCGGCAGGTGATGGTGTTGTTGGGGCCCCGCGCGTTGTGGTCGATGGAGACGTGACCGGCTGGCATATTGGGCAACTGACGCAGCAACCAGAGCGGGGCCACTTTGCCCACGGCTTCCCGACCCCACAGGTCCGGGCTGAAACCGTTTTCCGTCTGACAGGCTTCGACAATGGCGGCCAGTTCCTGCGGATGGCAGGTCATACGACCTGATCCAAAGACGACTCCCAGACGATCCGGATCCACGTGGCCGGACGAAATGCGAGCATCGCTGACTGCGAGGCTGGCGGAGGCGACGCCGAGCTGCATGCCGCGACACATGACTTTGACAAACTTGCGATCCCGCAGCAGTTCAACGGGATTGAAATCGCGCACTTCAGCACCGAAGGCAGAAGGCAGACCTTCTGTCGGTACAGACTGCAGGAAGTCAATTCCGGAACGGTTTGTGAGCAGGCTCTGCCAGAACCGGTCGTTACCGATTCCGATCGGAGACACCACACCGACTCCGGTGACGACCACTCGGGTTCGCTTGTGCGCTGCCATGAAACACCCCAACAAGGCCTGCGGAAGCTGGCATCCTGCTCCGCACGCCTGACCCAGAAAGGATCGAAGCTCCCTTCGATCCATCGGCTGCAGAAATCCCGGAGGCTCTGCTGACCGACCGCTGGAAAAACGAGGACCAATCCCCGCTGTGACTGTCGATCGGCATTCTGCCCCCGCAGAATGCCAAAGATCACAGGAGAACCGGACCTATTCTTTCCAACACACTGCTGTCACCAGGCTTCCCCGGCCCGGAGACAGGCAGAAATCACGAGAGTGTCAGGGGCAAATGTCCGGGCTGTTACCTGGGCACCTGCCGAAAAACACCTTCGCAACAAATTCATTACAAACTGACTGAAACAGTGTGTCAAGCCGACAGTGAGGTCCGAAGCGTGAGCAGCCGGGATTTCTCAGGATAGGCTGTACATCTGTTCGGCTGCCGGTTGGCGAACCGTTTTTGGCTGCATGCCAGCATGCCGGTCAACGAATGTCCTTGCAACACAACGTGTCATTAAACCCGGCATTTTCTGTGTTTGATGTGGAAATCGCGGGTGGCAGTTTTGTTTCGCCAACTCAGGAAGCGGATTTTCAAAAACTGGCGAGTATGCTGGGAGACCGCCGAAGGCTGGGCCATTCCTCTGGTCCGCTGCCCCGCGACCTTTGGGCGAGTCGTCCTGCTGGGCGAAGTGGGAAAAATGCGATGCCTGCTCCGCCACTTAAGCAGACTCCGGCAGAATCTGGCGAAATGTCGGAAGAAGTTCTCGAACTTGGCGGAAAAAGGTGTAAATTCGGCGCAACCGAAATCTGACGACTGTAGGTTGTGTTCGTTTGATCAGGTGTGGTGCTCAAAAATTCCTGTCATGAACTGTCGTGACTGAACTGTCGTGGCTGTCTGGATCGTGAATTTTTGGGGAACAGGCTGTGTCGATTCGTGTGTTGCGGGTGCCTGGTTTGTGGGGCTTGTGACGGGCGAAGGTGTTCACAGCGGTGATTGCGAGGAAAGTTCCGCGACTCGCAGTGATGTTTGCAGTTGTTTGGCAAGCGACAACGTCAGCGGATCAACTTGTCTGGCCCTCTAGCCAATGGAGAAGACCAAATATGATCACGGCAGAAGCCGAAGTCGAGCGTCTCTATCCGTCCAGCACACTTCCTCCTTACACATATTATCCGGGTTCGGGCATGCCGCATCCGGTGCGTGACCCGAAGGGTCACAGTCACGGCAAGAAACATGCTCCGGGTCAGGGTCCAAGGGCGCTCAGCAACGAGACCTGGCATTTGAATCGCAATTACCTGCTGGGTCTGGACTTTTTCAATCTGGGTTTCTACTGGGAGGCTCATGAGGAGTGGGAGCGTTTGTGGCGGGTGTCTGGTGCGGACACGACGGTGGGTCGGTTTCTGAAGGGTTTGATCAAGCTGGCTGCTGCTGGTGTGAAGGTGCGTGAGCGCAGCATTCACGGGGTGCGGCGGCATGCGGCGTCTGCGGGCGAGCTGTTTGCGGATGTGGCGGCCGAGGCGGACATTGATGCCTTCTGTGGTCTTGAGTTTATCCGTTTGCAGTTTGCTGCGGACCGAGCTGCGCAACTGGCCTACAAGAAGCAGCATCAGCCGGGTTCGCCGATTCGTGTGTTCCCGTTTGTGCTGAAGCCGGAATCCCTGCCGGTGGTCTGAAGTTGCAGGATCCCGGAAACTGAACGTGTCAGGTTCGAATTCCTGAAAGGCTCGCGGTAATCTGCCGCGAGTCTTTTTTATTGTTTTGTGCAGGCGGTTTCAGCGATGAAGATTCTGGTTATCGGCTCGGGTGGTCGTGAGCATGCTTTGGTGTGGAAGCTGCGTCAGTCTTCCCAGGTGACTCACATCTGGTGTGCTCCGGGGAATGCCGGTACGGCGATTGATGCTGAGAACGTGGCGATCGCGGCTGACGACGTGATTCGTCTGGTTCGATTTGCGCGTGAGCATGCGGTGGATTTGACGGTTGTTGGCCCGGAGGCTCCGCTGGTTGCCGGGATTGTGGACGAGTTTCGTCGTCAGGGGCTGGTGATTTTTGGTCCGACGGCTGCTGCGGCGCGGCTGGAGGGCAGTAAGGTCTTTACGAAGAAGCTGCTGCGTCGGGCAAGTATACCGACAGCGGATTTTGCGGTCTTCAGTCGTGCGGACGAGGCGTTGCAGTATATTGACGGTGGTGACGAGCAGCCGCTGGTGGTGAAGGCGGATGGTCTGGCGTCGGGCAAGGGTGTATTTGTGTGTGCGAACCGTGCCGAGGCGCGGGCGGCGGTGCGTTCTGTGCTGCAGGAGCGTGCGTTTGGCGAGGCGGGTTCGCAGATTGTGATTGAAGAGTGTCTGGTGGGTGAAGAGGCCAGTGTGCTGGCGATTGTGGATGGTGACACGATTGTGCCTCTGGATGTGGCTCAGGACCACAAGCGGGCTCATGACGGAGATCGTGGTCCGAACACGGGTGGGATGGGTGCCTACTGTCCGGCTCCGGTGGTCACATCAGCGATGATGGATGAGATTGTGCGGCGGATTCTGATTCCCACCGTGCATACTCTGAAGGTGGACGGCAGTCCTTTTTCGGGTGTGCTGTATGCGGGTCTGATGCTGACGTCCAGTGGTCCGAAGGTGCTGGAGTACAATGTGCGGTTTGGCGACCCGGAGGCTCAGCCGGTGCTGATGCGTCTGCAGACGGATCTGGCGCAGTTGCTGTTGCTGGCTGCGACGGGTCGATTGTCAGAGCTGGAGGGTCTGGACTGGGATCCTCGTCCGGCCGTCTGTGTGGTGATGGCGTCCGAGGGTTATCCCGGGGATTATGCAAAGGGTCACGTGATCAGTGGTCTGGAGTCTGCTGCGCAGCTTGTGGACGTGAAGGTATTTCACGCCGGGACGGCGCTGAAGGGCAGTGACGTTGTGAATTCGGGTGGTCGAGTGCTGGGTGTGACGGCGATTGGAGCTGACATTGCTGACGCGAAGCGGCGGGCTTATGAGGCAGCGGACCGCATATCGTGGCAGGGTGGCTGGTGTCGCCGGGACATCTCCGACAAGGCGGCGGGCATCAACGTCAGTGGTCGTGGTCGTTAGTTGTCAGTCGATATACAGGAATTCCGAGCTGTTGAGCAGCAGTCGGCAGACGGCGGCCAGTCCGTGATCGCGGGCGAGGGTGCTGAGCGTCTGCAGCTCGATTTCGTCGGGCTGTCTTTGCCATGTTCGCAGGACGGCAGCGCG
>CAITYU010000148.1 GCA_903896675.1 uncultured Planctomycetaceae bacterium | reverse complement strand
TGGTCCGATATGCACTTCGTCAGCCGCTCCGCGCTGGCCCTGGTCGATGCCTACGAACAGCTCTGGCAGTTCGCCACACAGGATGCCGATCCCAGCGCCTTCACACCCATGCGCGAAGGCATCCTGAAAAATGCCGAACTGTTCCGCGAACAGCAGCGCAGTGCGGAACCCATCCAACTGCAGGCTGTTCTGGAAATCGCCGATCGCGCATGGCGCAGACCGCTTAACGACACTGAAAAACAACAGCTCACCAGCCTCTATCAGCAGCTCCGCAGCGAAGGGCTGGATCACGAAGCTGCCATCCGCAAACTGCTGGTGCGAGTTCTTGTGTCGCCCGCTTTCCTGTTCCGCACCGAACAGGTTCACGCAGGCAACAAACCGGTCGCCGTCACAGCCGCCGAACTGGCCTCCCGACTCAGCTTCTTCCTCTGGTCATCACTGCCCGATCAGACGCTGCGAGCTGCCGCAGAATCCGGCACTCTGCTGCAGGAACACGAACTGCGGGCTCAACTGCAGCGGATGGTTGCAGATCCCCGCATCCGCCGCATGGCCGTCGAATTCGGCTGCCAATGGCTGCATATCCGTGACTTCGATCAGCTGGACGAAAAAAGTGAACAGCACTACCCGGAATTCACCGAACTCCGCAGTGACATGTACGAAGAATCCATCCTGTTCCTCGAAGACCTCATCCGCAACGATCGCTCGGTACTCAGCCTGCTGGACGCAGATCACACGTACGTCAATGCCCGACTGGCAAAGTTCTACGGAATTGAAGGCGTCGAAGGCGAACAGTTCCGTCGAGTGGACGGGCTGCAGGCGCGCTCACGAGGCGGTATTCTGGCCATGGCCAGCACACTCGCCAAACAGTCCGGAGCTTCCCGTACCAGCCCCATTCTCCGCGGCAACTGGGTCTCCGAATTTCTGCTCGGCGATCGCCTGCCCAGGCCACCCAAAGGTGTCCCCGTACTGCCGGAAGTGGCACCCGACAACGTCACTGAACGTCAACTGATCGAACTGCACAGCTCTGACCCCGCCTGCGCTCGCTGCCACCAGCGCATCGACCCGTTCGGATTTGCACTGGAGAGCTTTGATACCATCGGCAGACTGCGCGATCGTGACGCCCATGGCCTGCAGATCAATACCGGTGCCGTGCTGCCCGACGGAACACCGATTGCGGGACTTGACGGATTGCGACAATACCTGCTGCAGAATCGTCGCCGCGACTTCCTCCGGACCTTCTGTCGCAGACTGCTGGGATATGCCCTCGGACGCAGTACTCAACTGTCAGATGAACCACTGCTGGACGAAATGCTGCAGCAGCTGGAACGTCGCGAATTCCGCATCAGCGCCGCGCTGGAAACCATCGTACTCAGCCCGCAATTCCGCATGATCCGCGGAGCCGATCAACACCTGGCGGTGCAGGAAGACTGAAACACCACACCGGTCATCCGCAGTCCTCACATCCACGGTGCGGCGAAACGTGGCGAAACGGTCGATTCAAAGGTCTGAATCCTGGTGCGGGTGGAGATTCTGAAGTGGGTGAGTGAAGTGCGATAAACCTCACAAAAAAAAGTGGCTCAACGTAAAATGAAGTGCGCGGTGTGAGCAAGTATTTTCAGCACGAAAGGTACCAATTCCAGAGGCCTCCAGATGCGAGCCGTTGGCGCAAGCCAACGGGTGTTGTCCTGATGTTGGGGGCACCGAGCTAGTGCTCGGTGGTTCCCCCTGGGAGGGCGAGGCTCCTGCCGAACCGGACGTCAGTGCCCAGCAATCAGTGTTCAGTAATCGCAAAGTCCCACCCTCGGGAGGGCGAGGCTCCTGCCGAGCCGCGGGATTCAGCCCCTTGGGAGGGCGAGGCTCCTGCCGAGCCGCAGGATTCAGCCCCCAGGTTCGCAGTCAATACCCGTGACAATGCAATCTGCGGCTGCGCACAGGATTGCGTGTTGATCCAAAAAACTGCGGTTCGCCCCCTGTCGCACGGTGTCTGCTGAGAAAACACGCGTCCCTCAGCAGGTACCACCTCATGTCCGACTCACTGCCCGCACTCCTCGAACGCATCAAATCCTTCCGCTTCGATCCTCCGGAATGCG
>CAITYU010000147.1 GCA_903896675.1 uncultured Planctomycetaceae bacterium | reverse complement strand
GAGCTTCGCCCTCCCAAGGGGTGTTCGGCTCAGCAGGAGCTTCGCCCTCCCAAGGGGTGTTCGGCTCAGCAGGAGCTTCGCCCTCCCAAGGGGTGTGTTCGGCTCAGCAGGAGCTTCGCCCTCCCAAGGGGTGTTTCGGCTCAGCAGGAGCTTCGCCCTCCCAAGGGGTGATCGGCTCAGCGGGAGCTTCGCCCTCCCAAGGGGTGTCTCGGTTCTGCGTGGACCGCTCTTTGTCAACATCCCTCGCCCCTGGTGCCTGGATTCCTCACTGCCTGCCAGGTAGGATTCGCACGATCAATTCCCAGTGGTCCGGTCGGGCCAGACTGTTTTCTTCCTGTGATGACTCATGATTGACCGCAACATGTCGTTTTCTGAGCCGGTGGCGGATGAGTGTGCCACCGAGCTGTCGCAACTGCTGCAGGCGGACGATGATTCGTCGTCAGCCGGACCACCGATCGAATGGATCGTCCTCGCTCGCTACGGCCTCGTGCCGCAGGTGGCGCGCTTTGGCGGTGTCGGTCCCGTACCGGCTCGGGATGCGGAGATCGTGGTGACAACGGAGCGTGGTACGGAGCTGGCCGTGGTGCTGCAGCCACTGACAGTTCGTGGATCTCTGACTGCTGCCGCCGAGCAACTGACCGGGCGGATGCTCAGGTCGCTCTCGGCCGATGACCGCGC
This sequence comes from uncultured Planctomycetaceae bacterium, assembly GCA_903896675.1. GTDB lineage: Bacteria > Planctomycetota > Planctomycetia > Planctomycetales > Planctomycetaceae > SXXK01. The sequence goes on along the minus strand of CAITYU010000147.1, from coordinate 8,529 downwards.
AGCGGCGCAGCAGCGGCGACAGGCTGATGATCAGTCCTTTGCCGCGTGGCTGCAGCGCGCAGAAAACTGGAAGCTGCAGCTGCAGATTGTGGACCTGGAACACACACTCGATGATCGTCTGATCCTGTATGTGCTGAATGATCGTGGCCCCGAAACCACACGTCTCGCACTCCTCGCCGCTGCGGCGGGATTTGGAGTGGTGCATGTGCAGCCCGTGTCTGCCGAGGGCATTGTGCCGGAAAAATCCGGTGGTGGCTGCGGCGACTGCGGCTGTTCAACTCACTGAAATTCGGAAAGTACATACCATGTTTGCTGCAAATGCCGGACTGCGGCGACGACCGCTGCTGTTGATTCTTGCCGGACTGCTGCTCAGCAGCACCGGCTGCAGTAACTCGCCAGCACCCGAAGATGCGACGTCTGCGGCTGCGGGCTTGGGAAGTCCGCCGGCCACCACAGGGGACAGGCCGCGAGTGGCACTGGTGATGAAGTCGCTGGCCAATGAGTTTTTTGCCAGCATGGCCGAAGGTGCCACGGCTCATGCCGCACAGCACGTCGGTGACTACGAACTGATTGTGAATGGAATTCAGGACGAGACTGATCTGGCCGGACAGGTCAGCCTCGTCGAACAGATGGTGGCTCAGCAGGTCGCTGCCATCGTGATCGCTCCGGCAGATTCCAAAGCGCTGGTGCCGGTGCTGCGCAAAGCCAGCGCGGCTGGAATCGTGGTTGTCAACATCGACAATCGGCTGGATGCGGATGTCCTGCGTGAACAGCAGGTGCAGATTCCGTTTGTGGGGCCTGACAATCGAGTGGGTGCGAAGAACGTCGGCCTGCAGCTGGCGAAATCTCTGCAGGCGGGGGACGAGATTGCCATCCTGGAGGGTTTGGAAACATCGTTCAATGGCCAGCAGCGGAAACTGGGTTTCACTGAAGCGGCGGCTGAATCCGGGCTGAAAGTGGTGGCGTCGCAGTCCGCCCAGTGGGAAATGGATGTGGCCAATCAGGCCACGGCCGCCCTGCTGACCGCTCATCCCGGCCTGAAGGGCATTATGGCCTGCAATGACAGTATGGCACTGGGGGCCCTCGCGGCGGTGCGAGCTGCTGGGCGAACGGATGTCAGAATCGCCGGCTTTGATAACATCGGAGCGGTGCGGCAGGCGATTCTGGACGGCCAGATTCTGGTGACCGCCGATCAGCATGGGGATCAACTGGCCGTCTATGGAATTGAAACGGCTCTGCAACTGTTGGACGGTGCAGTGGCACCGGGAGACGGTGCGGCGGCGCAGGGAACTGTCAGGGATCGCGAAACGGCCGTCGATGTGATCACGAAGGAAACACTGTCTCGCTGATCCTGGGCTGATCTGGCAGCCTTGCAGTCGGCTGGCAGGTCGTGCTAGTCTCCGCAGATTGGCTGTTCTGCCGAGTGTTGGCAGTTTTCGGGTTTCGGTTTTTAGTGGGCAGGAGGCCGGTTTTCGATGACAGTGCAGCGAGGACGCAGAATACAGTCGCGGCGGACAGCGGCGATGCTGACGTGGGCTGCCCTCGCGGTGCTTGCCGTTGTGCTTCGCTATGCCCGCATGCACAGTCTGATTCGCGGGGATGTCTGGGAGCCTGCGGCACTGCTCCTGACGGGCTTTCTGACTCTGCTGTCGCTCTTCTGCTGGCTGCTGTTTGCCCCGCGAAGAAGCTCGGCTGAAGACAGTGCAGCGCTGTTTTTCGGTGGACTGCTGACTTTGATTCCGCCGGCGTTCATCGCGTGGAATCTGATGCCGGTGTCCTCCCCCTTGAAGTCGTGGCTGACACTGGGGGTGCTGGTGTTTGGTGTCCTGGCGATTCTCAGCCCGATCCCGGAGGAATTGTTTCGAGTGCCGCGTGATCGCCGCAGTTATCTGCGGCTGGTGACTGATGCGACGCTGGCAACGATGGACGTGGGGCCTGAGCAGACGCAGTTTGAAAAGCTGGCGGTACGCACAGTTTTTCGTCTGACGGGCGGTGCTGACGCCGTCCCTGCTGAGACTCAGTCGGCAACTGTTCGTGGTCGTCGGGTGACACCCCCTGAAGAAGCTCGCGATCCCTGGACGGATCCCTTTCACGGAACGGGTCGAACACTGAGCCGCGTTCGTTCAGCGATCAGTGCGGCGGGAACCGCAGTCAGTCATGCAGCAGCAGCTCTGCGGGGAACTCCTGCGGTTACCGCGACGCCGGCAGCCCCGGCCGTGCCACCGCCAATACCTGTCGCTGATTCCGTCGCATCGCGATTTCCGCTGCCTCAGACATCAGCTCTGCAGCCATCGCTGCAGCCTGCGGTCACTGCGGCTGTTCCCATGAAACCTGCTGGGACACCCAGTCTGCAGGATCTGGAGCAACGGTTGCGGGAGGAGTTTGGTGAGGAGGAAGGAGACGCTGGTGATGAGTCTGCAGTTGGGGGCGGCTTGTCCACGGCAGCGCTGATCTCCGTGCAGCATTCCAGTGATTCGGTGCAGATGCAGCGAGTGCAGGATGAGTATGGTGGTGAGAATGTTGAGGGTACGGCGACCGTACGATTTCAGATTGGGCAGAAACGCGTGCATCTGCACATCCCGTTTTCGCCGCCGTTGCCAGGTATTCCGGATGTGGAATGTGAGCCGACCGGGACAGATGCGGTACGGGTGAAAGTGGCCATGCGTCAGGCGTATGGAGTGCGACTGGAGGTGCGGCGGGCAGAGGCTTCGCAGCCACTGCAGACGGAGATTTCCTTTGCGGCGGCTGCCGCACCGGTGGGGTAGTCGCGACAGTCAGTTACACATGCGTGGGCATAGACAGAAACGGGTATGAATCACGGATTCAGGCGAGAATTGGAAGCGGGTTTGCGGGCTGTGCGACAGGCAGCACTGCTGTGTCGCGAAGTGCAGTCCGGCATCACAACGGAATCGCTGGCGAAGCAGGACACCAGTCCGGTGACAGTGGCGGATTACGGCAGTCAGGCTGTGATCTGTCGACTGCTGGCGGCTGAGTTTCCTGAGGATCCGGTGATTGGCGAAGAGGGTGCAGCGGAATTGCGCGCGCCGGAGGGAGCCGTCTTTCTGCAGCAGGTACTGGACTTGTGTGCGAAGAATGGGGCTCCGGGCACAACCGCTGACGTGTGTGGCTGGATTGATCACGGTGGTGCATCGCAGTATTCGCCGCGTTTCTGGACACTGGATCCGATCGACGGTACCAAGGGGTTTCTGCGGAAGGAGCAGTATGCGATTTCGCTGGCCCTGATCGTCAACGGTGAGATTGAACTGGGGATTCTCGGATGCCCCAATATGAACTTTCCCGGTGGTGAACCGGGCGTACTGGCGTGGGCGGTGCGGGGATACGGGGCATGGCAGCAGCCGTTGTTTTCGTCCGAGCAGTCGGCGGTCGCAGTCCGCACCAGTGGCACGTCTGAGCCCTCGGACCTGGTGATTTGTGAATCTGTCGAGTCCGGACACAGTGCCCATGACTGGTCCGGTTTGATTGCGGGTGATCTGTCTGTCCGCAGGACGGCATTGCGGATGGACAGTCAGTGCAAGTACCTTGCGGTGGCACGTGGTGAGGCGGATTTGTATCTGCGTTTGCCGACGAAGAGGGGCTATCAGGAAAAGATCTGGGACCATGCCGGGGGCGTGCTGCTGGTGCTGGAGGCTGGTGGTCAGGTGACCGACATTTCGGGGCGACTGCTGAATTTTCGTCAGGGTGCGACACTGGCTTTGAACGAGGGCGTGGTGGCGACGAACGGGCGCGTGCATCCGGTGGTCCTGCGAGCGATTGAGCGGAACCGGCCTGCCGCCTGAGCGTTCTCGGAATTCGCCGCAATCCGTTGTAAAAGGCTGGATTTTTCTTGATTTTCCCGGATTTTTGTTTTTTGTGAGTTTTCCGGGAACTTCTGTGGCGGGTGCAGCGTCGGTGTTGCAGGGTCATGTTGCGCGCAGCGGTCTGCTGAGGTGCGTGACAGTGGCCGTCGCGTGGATTTATTCCGCGAAATTTGTTTTTCTGCCGCGATTTCACCTGCCGAACGAACCTGCCATGTCTCCGTCTTCTCCCAATTCGCAGCTCCAGCAATTGCTGGAATTACTTTCTGCCCAGCATGACGGTCAACTGTCGGCTGCCGAACAGCAGCAGTTGCAGCAGTTGGCTGCGCAGTATCCGCAGCAGGCCCGGCAGTTTCAGGATGCCTGCCATGGGTTGTCCCGGGATCTCCGCCGTTTGCCTCAGCGGTCACTTCCCGGTCCGATCTTTTCGGCTGCGTCAGAGGATCAGGTTCCGTGGCTGGTACGGCATGCTGATCGTCGTGGCAGACGCTGGGCAAGGTTGGCTGGGATCGTCAGCACGCTGACGGTTCTCGGACTGCTGGTGATGTTTACCCGCAATCCTCCGTCTCAGCCTGACCGCGGCGTGGTTGCTCGTCAGACCCCCGCGTTTCAGACGGATTCTGTAGGGGAAAGTGTTCAGTTGCAGCGGGCCGTGTCGCCACAGGAAGTGCCGGCGCCGGCTGCTGCTGCTCCGGTTGCGGCTGCTGCTCCGCCTGCGGGTGCTGTGGCGATGTCGGAAGCACGGATGTCGGATCCGCAGGCCACTGCTGCGGAATCTCTTTCGCGTTTTGCGGCTCCGGCGCAGGTCAGTCCTCAGCAGGTGCAACTGCTGGCGGACACAGCAGACTGGAAAGTCGTTCTTGTGAAGGTGGGGACAGTGGACCGCAGCGACGTGAAGGTCCGTGTCAGTAAAGTCCTGCAGCAGCATGGGCTGCTGCTGGCGGATACGGCACCCGTGCAGATGCCGGAGTGGCTGGGAGTTGTTTTGTCTGCGGATGCTCTGCTGCAGCAAAGTCTGATTCAGGCGGTGTCCGTAGCCGTGGACGGTCAGGCATCGGAATGGAATCCGGGGCAGATTCTCAGTGCCAGCCGCGAAGAGATCATCGCAGCGGTCAGACGCTCACTGGCGTCACCCACTCAGGCCGAGCTGGCGCGTGGTGAAATTTATGTTGCGGTGCGTGACGATGTGTCGGCGTTTTCCAAAGCTGGCGCGGATCAGGCAGCCCGGGCCCCGGCGAATCGGCTCGATTTCTACAACGGCCTCAATGGTGCTCAGGGGACTGCAGCGGCTGGTCAGGGGCAGGCTGCTGCTGCTGCTTCGGCTTCAGATGCACCGGCTGCAGCACGCAGCCCGACCGCCAGCTCTGCTCAGGTGACACTGTTTGTTTTCCAGTTCGCTGCTGCAGCCGAAGAATCCGGCGATCCTGACCAGCCGCTGCCGGGCAAAGTCCGCAACATCTTCTGAAAAGGTTCTGGCCGTTCAGTTGGGGGATTGCTGCAGATCCAGGAACCGCTGCAGTGCGGGGATCAGTCGCTGTTCGGGCTGGCGAGTCCAGCATTCCCAGACCACCAGGACCTGCCATCCGTCCTCACGCAGAGCTTTTCGCTGGCGGCGATCGCGATCCTGATTCTGTTGCCTTTTCTGCCGCCAGAATTCTGCGTTGGTCGCCGGTTTTACGCGTCCGTAGCGGCAGTTATGGCAGTGCCAGAAACAGCCGTGGACGAAGATCACTTTGCGTCGTCCGGGCAGCACCAGATCCGGTTTTCCCGGCAGCGTTCTGACGTGCAGGCGAAACCTGGCACCCAGACGATGCACCAGTGACCTGACAATCAGCTCCGGTCGAGTATTGCCGGAGCGAATCCGGGACATGTTTCGGGAACGCTGCTCGGGTGTGTGCACATCTGGCATCTCATGAACCTCCCTGATCTCAATGGTACCAGTGGCAACGATGCTGCCGCAACGGCACAGTGGCCCGCACCGGATCGGCTTCCGCGGACCGTTCACCCAGGATGCACGTCAGGCCCGGCCCCGTTCCAGCGAGTGTTGTGTCAGCGCTGAATTGCTGGTGTTGATTCATGAGTCCGGGAACAGGAATCTGGCTGACAGCGTTCAACACCGGCAGGGTTCCCGAACTGCTCTGCGCGTCACGTTTGTGCGGGCGAGTGGCGAAAGAAAGCGAAATACCTCTGGCCTGTGTCGTATCCGCACGCTTGTGTGCGGTGTGACCAGCACGGTCTGCAGTTCACCTGTGGCTCGTGCGAAATCGCCGGCGTTTTCCCGGCTATGCAGTTGGGCATCTGATTTGCTGCTGCCGGACATCTGACGTGGTAAATGCCTGCCTGTGACTGGCGATGATCGGCAGTCGGATGCTGCCACAGTTGTGGGCTGTCCGGCCGGATGTTCCGGTCAGCGTTCCGGGGATGGTGGTGCATTCTGGCAGTGGGAGCAGCAGTATGATTCGCTTGAATCGAATTCTGGTACCGACGGACTTCAGCGATTTCAGTCGGCCTGCGGTGACGTATGCGTGTGCGATGGCCGAGCGTTTCGGGGCACAGCTGCATGTGCTGCATGTGGTGCCGGACCCGGCGATGCTGGTGCCTGAAGCTGCGGTGTTTTCCGTCGAATCCATGCAGTCTCAGTCTGACAAACTGGTCGCTGATGCACAGCACCTGCTGCAGCAGATTCCCGAGGGCTGGCAGAGCAGTCAGCCGGTGATTCGCGAAGTGCGGGTCGGTGCTGCTTTTCCGGAGATCATCGAGTATGCGAAGGGTCAGGACATCGACCTGATCGTGATTGGCACTCACGGGCGTTCCGGACTGTCCCACATTCTGATGGGCAGTGTGGCGGAGCGCGTGGTGCGTGGAGCATCCTGCCCTGTGCTGTCGGTCAAGCCCACGGGGCACCAGTTTGTGATGTCCTGAGGCTGGTGGCTTTGCCTGTTACCCGGCGTGGTTTAGCATAACAGGAGCTGCGTGCGTGGCACGCGGCGACTGTTTTGTCGAATCTGCGTCGAGGGCGACGGGTGATGATTATCGGACGGGTGTCGATTCGTTGTCTGCTGGCTGCCGTGTGGGTCTGGCTGCTGGTGTGTGGTGTGTTGTCGGTCAGTGGCACTCAGCTTGCCGCCGAGGATCTCAGACGCAACCTGCTGCTGATCACCGCTGACGATATGAATGCCGATTCGCCGGGCTGGATGGGTAATCCGCTCCACGCGACTCCGGTACTGGATGCCTTTGCGGCAGATTCGCATCGCTTTCGAAATCATCACGTGACGGTACCGATTTGTCAGCCGGGCCGCCAGGCGCTGATGACGGGACTGGTACCTCATCGCAGCGGTGGGCTGGGATTCAATCCCATCAATTCCGGCACGGTGACTCTGCCGGCTTTGCTGCAGCAGCGAGGCTGGTTTACTGCCGTGATTGACAAGCATCCGCACATGAAACCGGATGCGGAGTTCCCGTGGGATGTGAAGCTCAGCGGCAGCGGAAAGAATCCCGAACTGATGCGTCAGCACATGGACGAGCTGTTGCAGCAGTCCACTGCTGCGGGTAAGCCCTTCTTCATCAACGCCAACATTACGGATCCGCATCGGCCCTTCCCCGGCAGTATGCAGACGCAGGCAAAACAGGGAACAAATGAAAAACGGGGGAAGCAGGCCCAGCGACAGCAGGTGGCAGAACAGTCTGTGGAACGCGTTTTTTCAGCTCGCGATGTGCAGGTGCCGGAATTCCTGGAGGAGCTGCCGGCAGTGCGTCGGGAAGTGGCGATGTATTACACGGCGATGGCAAGGCTTGATCGGACTTTTGACAGTATTCTTCAGGCCTTGCAGGCCAGTGGTCGGGCTGACAGCACGATCGTGGTGTTCCTTTCCGATCACGGTATGTCGTTTCCGTTTTCCAAGGCCAGCGTGTATCGGAACGGTACTTGGTCTCCGGTGCTGCTGCGTTATCCGGGCATGCCGGCCGCGGCTGCGCATGACCAGTTCGTCAGCAGTGTGGATCTGCTGCCGACGCTGCTGGACCTGTTGAGTGTGCCGCATCCGGCGGGCCTCGACGGCCGATCGTGGCTGCCACTGCTGGACGGCCACGATCAGCCTCAGCGGGATGCGGTCGTCACGCATGTGAATTCGGTGAGCAGCGGGAAGGACTTTCCGCAGCGCTGCATTCGGACAGCTTCAGCGTCGCTGATGTTTCATGGGTGGTCGGACGGGACGGCCCGGTTTCGTGTGGAAGCGATGAGTGGGCTGACATGGAATGCTCTGGTGGCCGCTGCCGACTCCAGTCCGCAGATCGCAGCGCGGGTTCGGCAGTTTCAGACGGGTGAACCGCTGATGTTTTTTGATCTGACTGCGGATCCCTCGGAACGCCACAACCTGATTGCTGACCCTGCCGCTGCCGAACGGATTCGGCACCTGGGAGAGCGTCTGCTGCAGCACATGGAGCAGACTCAGGATCCTCAGACCAATGCTTTCCGCACGGCTTTTGCTGAGTGGCGTGGGCAACATTGAACGGCTTCTGCTGCCTCGTCCGCCTCTTTTCGTTTGCCCAAAGTCATGTGCCCTGTGAAGATATCCGCAGGGCCCGAATTCGGGTGCCGCATCCGCCGCTTCTGAAGGACTGTGTCATGCGCATGTCGCCGGCTGTGTTTGCTGTGGTTTGCTGTCTGGCTTTGTCGTCGCCGGCCGTGTCGGCAGACTGGCCGCAGCTGCAGGGG
>CAITYU010000146.1 GCA_903896675.1 uncultured Planctomycetaceae bacterium | reverse complement strand
ATTTGTTCTGGCCGGACTGCATGCCACACAGCGGATCAGTCGATCGCAGAAGCACGGAGTGGTCAGTTACGACCTGTGAGTGGCCGGTGGTGGTCCCGGCCTGCCGGAGCCCGTCGTTCGTGAATGTGCCTGCATGGCAGATTCTACAGGGGTTCGTCGCGGCCCGGACGCTGCAGTTGGTGGGGTTCCACAACCGGTCCGTACAAAGCCGGTCGACGGTCAGCCATCCGATCAATTACGTGTTTCCCGGGAACTCGCACCACCCGCTTTGTGCGGGCAATCTGCACGTCGATCTCTGCTCGCACAATCCCGGGTGTGGGCTGATCCAGCGTAGACAGGGTGGCTCCGGTGGGATGACAGATGCGGCTTTTGCCAATGAAGTTGAAACCGTTCTCGGTGCCGACGCGATTCACGGCAGCGAAGTACACGCCGTTTTCCATGGCGCGAGAATTGATCGCATAGTCCGCCATGTAGGTGCCTCCGGGAGGCCAGTTGGTGGGCAGCAGGATCAGATCAGCACCTTTCAGTGCCAGCACTCGTGAAGCCTCCGGGAAGCCACCGTCGTAGCAGATCAGCATGCCAATGCGAACGCCGGCCGCTTCAAACACTTCGAACGGCCTGTCGCCTGCGGTGGTGAAGCGGTCAACTCCCAGCCATGGCAGATGCACTTTACGGTACGAACCGATCAGGCCGGCGGGACCAATCAGCACGGCCGCGTTGTACAGCTGGTTGCCGTCGCGTTCGAGGAGTCCGAAAACGACGTGAGTCTGCAGTTGTCGGCAGAGTGCTGCGACGCGATCGGTGGCTGGTCCCGGGATCGATTCGCCGAACTGCAGAGCATCTTCCAGCGAATCAAAGCAATAGCCCGAGGCAAAACATTCGGGGAAGATCGTCAGATCTGTGCCCTGCCGTACCTCGCTGAGCACGGCGGTTTCCAGTGCCGCCAGATTGGCGGCGGTGTCCCGAAACACAACATCTGTCTGAATACCGGCGATTTTCATGAGTTCTGCTCGGAAGAGTCTGGAGTCTGGTGCAGCCCGGGTGCGAACGGCATTTTCCGCCGAAGCATCGTCGCTGCGAGTCTTAAGAAGGTGAAAGCTGAAACGATTGGGATGATTCTGAGAATTCTGCGGACCGTGACGGACGAAAACAGAAGCAGACTACTGCCCTCAGAGCGTTCGGAGTCATACGTAACGCAGCGGGGCTTTCAGCCGACACTGATGAAAAGGCGATCTCTCGTGAAGACACTCTCTTTCCGTGCCGGACAGCTGCTGACCCTTACTGCTCTGCTGGCGTCGACAGCGGTTCTGACCGGATGTCAGACGACCATTGGTGGCCAGACGCTGCCGTCTCCGGATTATCTGACCGACGACGTGCAGTATTTCCCGGCTGGTCCGGAATTCCGCCTGACGAATCAGGTGGAAGCCAGCCGCAAGCAGGCTGCCGATACTCAGACGCTGGAATCGACCGGCAACTGAGCAGTCGCACACGCGGCCAACTGCCTGAATCCATGCATGCAGCGACTCGGGAGAACTTCGGTTTTCCCGAGTCGCCTGTGCGCGCTGCCGGAGTCAGACTTTGTCGGCGGTTGGACAGATGTAGGGCGCCCGGTATTCGCGGGTGAGCCATGCATTGGCTGACGGGTTGTTGGTGAACTGCTCCTGCTCGGGATTAAATTCCAGCAGTGCACCGAGTGACAGGAAGTCGGCGTCGGTATTGACACCATTCTTCTTCAGATGCTGAATGGTTCTCTGCAGCGTGGCTTCGTTGTCGTCGAGCGACCTGAAGTCCCTGAGTGCTGCCGAGATGTCGGTGACAGCCAGCCGGTTGGATTCGCCGGCATAGAACGAGATATTGCCGAGATGGCTGATGGCCGCCGACAGATGTCCTTCGCGGACATCGGCAGCCAGGTCTTCAACTTTGCGGGACTGACAGGCACTGACAAAGTTCCTGAAGTGCTCGCCACCACCCTTGAATTCCTTCACAACCTTCATGTCTCGGTCGTACACCCAGCAGTGGCTGTACGAATCCTGCACGACATAGCCGTCGGTGCCATAGAATACGACTCCGACCTTGTTCCCGCTTTTGCTCTGGAACAGAGTGTTCAGTTCGGTGTCGTCACTGTCATCGACGGACAGTCCGCGGGTTTCAAAGACGATGGAGCGATCACCGTAGTCATAGATGGAGACTTCGGTGTTGGCGGTATCACCTGCGTCGACATACTTGTCATCCCTGCGTTCGGCCTGATAGCCCAGACGCCCGCCGTAGCAGAGGATGCGTGACGGGTGAGTATCGATACCCAGTCCCCCAGCGGGCGATATCGGTCTGATGCGGGCCCTGATTGCCGAGGTCACCGTTTCCGTAGTGTCGCTGCCAGTGCCAGTCATAGTGGAAGTTGGGTCGAGTGCATCTGGGGTCGGTGAGGGATGCTGGTCCGCTCCACATGTCGAAATTGACAGTGGCGGGAATTGCATAGTCTCCTTTGGCTCCGATGCTTTTGCGGCGTTTGTAGCACAGCCCGCGGGCCAGTTTGACTTCGCCGATGCCACCGGATCGCATGAATGCGACGGCTTCAATAATGGCTTTGCTGGAACGGCACTGAGTCCCGACCTGGCACATGCGACCGTACTTGCGTGAGGCGGCGATGAGGGCCGTGCCTTCGAGAACATTGTGACACACTGGTTTTTCGATGTATGCGTCCTTGCCGGCCTGCATGGCCCAGATGCCGGTCAGCGCATGCCAGTGATTGGGAGTGGCGGTGCTGATGATATCAACGGCGTCGTCTTCGAAAGCCTGCCGCATATCGGAGACGGGTTTGGGACGCAGGCCCTGCTTTTTCTCGATGTCGTCGCAGCGGCGATTGGCCACTGCTTCATCAACATCCACGATGACTCGGATTTCCGTGCGGTCATCCCGCAGAAACTCGCTGATGTGTTCGCCACCACGACCGTTGACGCCGACGACGGCGACCCCGATTTTGTCATTGGCGGAGATCCCCGCGCGGCCGATGGCGGGAGCGGCCAGGGCGAGCGAAGCGGCGGAAGCGGTGGACAGGAAGCGACGTCGATTCAGGCTGGTCATCAGGTGGACTCCTGGCGGGAACGGTCAGACTGCCCGAGCTGTGCAGCGTGACAGCAGCAGGCGGGCACTGTCGCGGGAGCGACAGGGGTAGCATCACACAGTGTTTTGGCGACGGATGCAAGCGAACCGGCCATCAGCGGGCAATAAAAAAGGGCTCAACGTTGTGTGCCGTGTGCGGTGTGAGGCAGTCATTTAACCACGAACGGCAACACCCCTCGGGAGGGCGAGGCTCCCGCTTCGGGAGGGCGAGGCTCCTGCCGAGCCGGACGTCAGTGCCCAGTAATCAGTGTTCAGTAATCGCAAAGTCCGCCCATCTCGGGAGGGCGTTCGGCTCATGACGAGCCGGACGTCAGTGCTCAGTAATCAGTGTTCAGTAATCGCAAAGTCCACCCATCT
>CAITYU010000145.1 GCA_903896675.1 uncultured Planctomycetaceae bacterium | reverse complement strand
GGGGTTGGCGGCGGCGGGACTGTCGTCGCGGGATTGTGCAGACCGTTTGGGTATCAGCGTGAAGACGGTCGAGAAGCACCGTTTGTCTGCGTATCGTCGATTGAATGTGCCAGGACTGGCGGGTTTGATCCGGATTTTTCTGGAGGCGGATCTTCCGGTGCCGGCGGGTGTGCCGGTTGCGGCTGAGTCGGCGGAAGACATCGCCTGATCGCGTTCCGCCCGATTTCCCATCGGATTTCCCTTTTTCTTCACGATTCCCCGCTCTTCGGGGGCTGTGGATTCGCCAAATCTGCGCCCCGACGATATGCTCGCGGGAGCGAGGGTCCGGGCTATCTCCTGCCTGCTGTTTTTCGCGGCCGGGCTCTGACTGCTTTTCATTCATTCACTGGGCGTTCTGAAGCGTGTCGAGGGGAAAACGATGGAGCTGTTGCTGGGGCGAGCATCAAGAATCGCGGGCCGGGTGTTGTGTCTGCAGACTTTACTGGCTTTGACCGGGGCACAGGCAGCTGCTCAGGAGTCAGCTTCCGTGTCACCGGAGCGTGCGGAGATCGTGCGCCGGGTGACTCATGACATCACGCTGCTGGCATCGGAGGAGTTTGAGGGGCGTGGTGTTGAGACAAAGGGTATCGAACTGTCTGCTCAGCATATTCTGAAGGAGTATGAGGCAGCGGGGTTGAAGCCGGGGATGCCGGACGGGACGTGGCGACAGGCGTTTGAAGTGCCGATTGGCGACACGGTGATTTCTGATTCCACGGCGGTGACTTTGCAGGGCCCGGGTGGGGTTCAATTGCAGTTGAAGTTGGGCGAGCAGTTCCAGCCGATTCGTCGTGGTAAGAACGGTGAAGCGACGGGGGGTGTGGCGTTTGTCGGTTACGGAATCAGTTCGGCAGAGGACAAGTACGACGAGTATGCGGGTGTGGATGTGAAGGGCAAGGTGGTGGTATTGATTCGGCGTGAGCCGCAGAACCGTCCTGACGGCGCATTTCGCGGGCAGGAGACCAGTCCGAACGCGTATATTGACCGCAAGCTGGAGTTGATTCGCAATTCGGGTGCGGTCGGTGTTTTGTTTGTGAACGACATGGGTGCAGAGGGCGACGAGTCGGACGAACTGGCGGATCCCTCCAGTTTTGGCAACGATGAGTCAGCCGTACCGTTTGCGCATGTGAAGCGGGCGGTGGTGGATGAAATGCTGAAGTCAGCACCGTTGAAGGGTGCTGACGGTCAGTCACTGGCCAGCCTGAAGGACGTGTGTGCGGCGATCGATCAGACACTGAAGCCATTGTCTCAGGAGATTCCGGGCTGGTCGGCCACCGTGTCGACTCGATTCGAGGCCAATTCGGTAACGGCGTACAATCTGATTGGTGTGGTTGAGGGCGAGGGGCCTCTGGCGGACGAGACGATTGTCATTGGCGGTCATTACGACCATCTGGGTTTTGGGGGTTATGGCTCCCGCGCTGCGACTCGTACGGGCGAAGTGCACAACGGTGCTGACGACAATGCGTCGGGGACGGCGGCAGTGATGGAGTTGGCGCGGCGTTTTGCGGCTGGTCCGAAGCCCCGGCGTCGACTGGTGTTTATCTGTTTTTCGGGTGAAGAGCGTGGGTTGCTTGGCAGTGCTCATTACGTCCGCGAACCGGTCTTTCCGCTGGATAAGACGGTGGCGATGTTGAATTTCGACATGATTGGCAATCTGCGGAACAACAATGTGGAGGTTGGTGGAGTGGGTACGGCGGCGGAGTTTGCCGAGGTGGTGAAGAAGGCGGATGAGGCGATTTCTGTGGACGTGACGGCGGTGGAGAGTGCGTTTGCGGGCAGTGATCATCTGCCGTTTTATCAGCGGCAGATTCCGGTGATGTTCTGTTTCACGGGCATGACCGAGATTTATCACACGCCGGACGATGATGCGAAGACGCTGAACATGGAGGGTGCGGTGCTGGTGATTGATTATTCCGAGCAGTTGCTGCGGGGGATGTCTGACCTGCCTGCGCGACCGGCCTTTGCATCGTCTCAGCCGGGCCGTCGTCGTGCCGGCCCAAGGACTCCTTATCTGGGTTTACAGCCGGATCTGGCGGCCAGTGGTGAGAACGGAATCGTGGTGCGGACGGTGCGTCCTGAGTCACCGGCGGCGGCGGCGGGGCTGCAGACGGGTGATGTGATCGTGAAGGTGGCGGACAAGGAAGTCGAGGGCTATCAGACTCTGATTGAGACGCTGGGTGCAGCGAAGGCTGGCGACAAGTTGAAGCTGACGGTGAAGCGTGGTGAAGCCACGATGGACATCGAGGCGACATTGGGCGAGCCACGTCGCTGACGATTGGCTGGCTGCGTGGGGATCTGGTGTTGGGGGTTGGATATGTCTGCTGGTGAAGGTGAAGCTGTACCGCTGGTGGGAGTCATCATGGGCAGCCGTTCGGACTGGGAGACCATGTCTGAGGCGGCTGCCGTGCTGGCTCAATTCGGAGTTGCTCATGAGTGTCGAGTGGTTTCCGCGCATCGGACTCCGGCGTGGCTGACGGAGTATTCCACGTCGGCTGCGGGTCGAGGCTTGCGGGTGATCATTGCGGGAGCTGGTGGTGCAGCGCATTTGCCGGGCATGGTGGCGTCGCAGACATTGCTTCCGGTGCTGGGAGTGCCGGTACAGAGCAAGTCCTTGAACGGACTGGATTCGCTGTTGTCGATCGTGCAGATGCCTGGCGGAATTCCCGTGGGGACACTGGCGATTGGGAAAGCGGGGGCTCGCAACGCCGGTCTTCTGGCCGTGCGGATTCTGGCATTGCAGGATGTGGCTCTGGGGCAGCGACTGCAGCAGTTTGTGGATGAGCAGACGGCAGCGGTGTTGCGGGAGGGGCTGGAGGGTTTGTGTTGAGTCGTGGGATCCTGGGACCACGAACAGAGGGGCAACAGTCTGTGCGCGTTGCCGACGCGGGGGCTCAACAGGTCGCGTGGGCGTTTCTGACGCTGAGGACGAAAGTTGGTTCGGGGTGTGAGGCGGAGGTTCAGCGGTTGGAGAACGCTGTGTTTTGGGGTGGTTGGGCTGGGTAACCTGCCCGGGCTGGAGCCGAGGCTACGGTTGTTGTCTCTGGCGTCAGGAATGATGCTGGAAGAACTTTTTGTCGGGGTGAATCCTGCCTGAGGCCACCTGTGTGTTGTTTCGTTGACGCCGGGTGATCCGTATTGAGGTTTTTGTGTGATGGACAAGCCGAGGGCTTTGGGGCCAGGGACGACGCTGGGGATGCTGGGTGGTGGTCAGTTGGGGCGAATGTTTGGCCTCGCGGCTCGGCGCTGCGGCTATCGCCTCGTGACGTATGGCGATCCGGCTGATTCGCCCTGTGGTCAGATCAGTGACGCAGGTTTTCCGCAGTCATTCACGGACTGGGATGCTTTGCGTGAATTTGCGACAGCGGTGTCAGTGGTGACGTGGGAGCAGGAGAACATACCGGTGGAGACCGTGGAGTTTCTGCGGGAGCGGGTCCCGGTGTATCCCAGTGTGCAGTTGTTGCGTGCATCGCAGCATCGGTTGCTGGAGAAGACTGCGATGCGAACACTGGGAATTCCGACGGCCGATTTTCTGCGAATCACATCGGTCGCGGAATTGCAGTCGGGGCTGGTGGCATTTGGTGGTGCGGGCATTCTGAAAACCGTGACGCTGGGATATGACGGTAAGGGGCAGGCGAAGCTGTCAGCGCACGATGATTTGGCGGGTGTCTGGCAGCGATTTCGGGTGTCTGAAGCGATTCTTGAACGGATCGTGGATTTTGATTTTGAATTGTCGATAGTGTGTTCGCGGTTTGCGGATGGCAGTTGTCATTTTTTTGAGCCTTCGCTGAATGAGCATGTGAATCACATTCTGGATGTTTCGCTGGCGCCTGCCTTGCGCATCAGTGCTCAGCAGGCCGCCGAGGCCCGCGAGATGGCTCGGACGATTCTCGAGCACTTCGATGTCTATGGTGTGTTGTGTGTGGAGTTGTTTGTGGATCGGGCGGGGCGACTGCTGGTCAACGAGATTGCTCCGCGGCCGCACAACAGTGGTCATTTGACGATTGAGGCATGTGGCAGCAGTCAGTTTGAGCAGCAGTTTCGGGCGGTGGCGGGCTTATCTTCGGGTGATGTGTCGATGCGCTCACCGGCTGCGATGATCAATCTGCTGGGCGACCATCTGGGGGGTGGGACAGCGGAGCGGTGGTCGGAAGTTTTTGCGATCCCGGGATTGTTTGTGCACATGTACGGTAAGCGGGAAGCGCGGGTGGGGAGAAAGATGGGGCATCTGACGGTGCTGGCCGATAGTTCGGAGGAGGCCGCGCGGATCGGGCTGGCAGCGCGGGCGAGATTGTTCGGGGCGGGGTAGTGGTCAGTGGTCAGTGGTCAGTGGTCAGTTTTCAGTGGTCAGTGGGTGTGGCGAGTTTTTTCGGCTCAACGCGAAATCCTGTGCGCAGCTACGATTGCCTTGCCACGGGTGTTGACCCCTTCGGGAGGGCGAAGCTCCTGCTGAGCCGAATCCCTGTCAGTCCGCTGGATCGTCCGGCTCGGCGGGAGCCTCACCCTCCCAAGGGGGTGGCGGCGTTGTGGGGAGGTTCCTGCGGCTCGGCGGGAGCCTCGCCCTCCCAAGGGAGAGGTTCGTGGCGCGCCGTGGGATGGCGTTGATCTGTGCATGGCCCAAAACGCGTTGCTCGCGCATTCCTGACGCCCGGGACAAAACCCGTAGCCTGGGCTTTAGCCCGGGCAAATCACTATCCGCATACCTGGCGAGCACAGTTTTTCAGGATTCTGCCGAGCAGGAATGCTCGGGCTACCTTTTTTTCCCCCGCGTCAGGAATGCCGGGACTACCTGTTTGTGTGTGGTGGCGATGGTGTTTTCGGTGGGCTGTGGTGGCCGTCTGCGATTGTTGACCGACCCGTACTGTCGGACATAGATTTCCGTGTTTCTGCAGGTTGCAGCGATTGTCATTGTGCGGAGTGCTGATTTTTGCTGTTTGGCAGCAGAATCCGGATTGGGTGTGAGTTGCCGACAGTCGATTGCCGGCGCGGTGTGGTTGTGGCTTCACGGAGGGGTGTTGGGGCATGGAAGGGCTGGACGTGCAGTTATCGTTTGCATCCGGGACGCTGCTGCTGCGTGGGGTGTTGCACGAGCGACTGCGGGGCTGGTTCAGTGATGTCGTCTGGGTGTATGACTCGCGGGTGGCGGCCAGTCGCTGTGATGCGATGCATTATGGCCGGGTGTGTGACGAGTTGCGTGGGCGGGGTGTGGTGTTTGAGGACGTGGTGGGGGTGCCGCGGCCTGTGTACTGGTCTGCGGATTCTCTGCCGGAGCTGCGACCTGAGCAGGCTGCGGCGGTTGAGTCGTGGCAGGAATCTGGCGGACGTGGCTGTGTGGTGATGCCGACGGGCACGGGCAAGACGGAGGTCGCGCTGCGAATCATGCAGTTGACTCGCACAGCCACGCTGGTGGTGGCTCCGATCCGTGACCTGATGTATCAGTGGCATCGGCGGATTCTGCGGGGTCTGCACTATGACGCGGGGATTATCGGGGATAATACGTATCGGGTGCAGCCGGTCTCGGTGACGACTTACGACAGTGCCTGCATTCACATGGCTGAACTGGGTGATCGATTCGGGTTGATTGTGTTTGACGAGTGTCATCATTTGCCGGGGCGGATTCGCCAGGATGCGGCGCGCATGTCGACAGCTCAGAAACGCCTTGGCCTGACGGCGACACCTGAGCGTTCTGACGGTCGCCACAGTGATCTGTTGGAACTGGTGGGGCCCACGGTTTATGAGTTGTCGATCAATGCGGTGCGAGGGAAATCTCTGGCTGAGTACGAGGTTGTGCGGATTCCCGTGCATCTGAGTGAATCTGAGCAGCGGCGGTATGATGTGCTGTCGGAGGAAGTGCAGACGTATGTGTATGCGCAGCGTCAGGAGAATCCGGGGTTTACGTGGGAGGATCTGTGTACATCGAGTGCCGCATCTCTGGAGGCTCGGCAGGCACTTAAGGCGTTTTACGCGAAGAAGTCGATTGAGGATCGAGCGGAGGAGAAGCTGAAGACACTGGAAGATCTGTTCCGGCTGCATGCGGGGGAACGCTGCATCGTGTTTGCCGGTTCCAATGCAATGGCTCGAGACGTTTCCCTGCGTTTTCTGATTCCGTGTCTGTTGAGTCATTGTGGTCGTCGGGAGCGGCTGGAGATTCTGGAGGGATTTGCGGCCGGTGACTATCCGGTGATTGTGGCGAACCAGGTACTGGACGAGGGGATTGACGTGCCGGCCGCGAAGGTGGCGATTGTGATCGGGGGGCTGGGATCGTCGCGGCAGGCGAGGCAGCGACTGGGGCGAGTACTGCGGCGGAACGGAAACGAGACGGCAGTGCTGTACGAGGTGGTGTGTGCGGGCACGAAGGACGAGGAGCGTTCTCGGCAGCGTCGTCGTCACGAGAGTTTTCGGGGTGTGCGTCGAAAGCCGGGGAGGTCCTGATGCTGACTCGGGATCTGCAGTTGTGCTCGTACGATTTCCAGCGTGGTCTGGTGCTGCCGGACCGACTGACGCAGAAAAGTCACGCGGGTTATGCCGAGCTGGCGGCGAGAATGCTGGCGATTTATGAGCAGGGGGTCGGCCGTCGGCGGTGTGATCTGCATCGGGATGTGCAGCGGGTGTTTGAGCAGGAGACGGATTGTCCGCTGCGACGCATTCAGGCGTTCTGCAAGCTGCTGGATGAGCAGGCGACGTACAATGAGTCTGAGCGGCGGGGTGCTGTGGAACTGCGTCGCACAGTGTTTCGTCAGGCGGCTGCCCGCCATCCCCTCGTGTCCCACGCCGATACGCTGTTTGAGCATGATGTGGAAGCGGTACGGCGGGAGATTGCGGCCGGCCTGAATCGCAGTTGGGAGAACGTGCGGGATGGACTGTTTGCGGATGTGATCGATTATCACCGGCTGCAGTCGTTTGTCGGGTATGAGTCACCGCGGTCGTTACTGTCGCGGTATAATGTGGCGCAGGTGCAGGCTGCGTTGTTTTCGGCGGTGTCGTTGACTGTGGAGACGGTGGCAGATTTCAAGCGGATTCTGCGGGCAGCGCGGTTGTCGCGACTGATGCATACTCTGAGCAGCCCGCAGCCAGGTGTATGGCGGATGGAGCTGACGGGGCCGGCATCGGTGCTGCGTGAAACGCGGCGTTACGGAGTGCTGATGGCCAGATTTCTGCCGGCGTTGATCAGTTGTTCAGACTGGTCGATGCGGGCAGTGATGGAGAACCGCGGGTGGTCCCGCAGCCTGCGTCTGGAATTGAGTTCAGCGGATGGATTGAAAAGTCATCTGGCGGCGGACGAGCTGTTTGATTCGTCGCTGGAGGCTGAGTTTGCGGAGAAGTGGGGGCTGGGGGAGCGTGATGGGTGGAAGTTGCTGCGGGAGGCCGAAATTCTGCATCGTGGCCAGAAAACATTTGTGCCGGATTTTTTGCTGCAGCATGTTTCCGGTCGACGAGTGCTGATGGAACTCGTCGGCTTCTGGACTCCGGAATATCTGACAGCGAGGCTGGAGACGCTGCAAATCTTTCGTGACGTTCCGATCCTGCTGGCGATCCCGGAGAGCACGGTGCGGCATTTTGAAGGCCAGCCGGGGACTGCCATGATTCTGCGATACAAGACCACGATTTTGGTTCGGCAGGTCCTGGATGCACTGGCCGAGATGGACTGACTGGGGGGCAGTTTTCAGTTTTCAGTTTTCAGTTTTCAGTGCTCAGTGCTCAGTTTTCAGGGGGCAGTTGGCAGGGGGCAGGGGCCACGCGCTGACATGTATGAATTGTGCTGCGCGAGATGTCTGTGGGAGTCGCATGACTGTGGGTGGTTAGTGCACAGGGACGGCTTTGATACGGGAATGCACGACCTTGAGTTTCTCGTCCATTCCTGACGTCAGTGATAAGAGTCGTTTGATGTGAGGGGGTATCTGCCCGGGCTGAAGCGAGGCTACGGTTTGGGCCCCGTGTGTCGGGAACGCGCGGGCTATCGTTGGGAGGTGTCTTCCAGCAGTGCCAGCGCGGTTGCGTGAATCAGCGATCTGACAGGGTAGTGGTTGGCGGCCGTTTGCTGCAGGATGCGGCGGACGGTCAACTGGTCGCCGGGCTGCAGGGGACGTGCCAGTGCGTAGCGCAACAGATGTTCGACAAACGCGTGGGCAATGCGGTCCTGTTCCGCTGCCAGTGTGCGACGAAACTGGACTGCGTTCGTAAACAGGTGCAGTCTCAGCAGAGTGCCACTGGAATCGATCTCGCGACCATTGTCGTAACGGTCGCGCCAGCGTCCGACGATATCATAGTTTTCCAGTGCAAAACCGAGTGGATCAAGTCGCGAGTGGCAGCCGGCACATGACGGATTGCGACGATGTTCCGCGAACTGCTCGCGGATCGTCAGCGATTTGTCAGCGGTGGCTTCATTCAGTGGCGGGATGTCGTTGGGGGGCGGTGGTGGCGGATCGTTGAAAATGACACTGCTGATCCACGCGCCCCGAGCCACGGGGTGCGTTCGGTCAGGACCTGTGGTCATGCTCAGCATTGCCGCATTGGCAATCACACCGCCAAATCGCTCGTCCGTGGTCGGTATGCGGCTGAAGACTGCTTCCTGCTGTTGTTGTCGCAGTTGTTCAGTGAATTCTCTGAGTCGCTGTTGCTGCAGTGTTTCAGGGGAAACATCCGGTGGTACGGCCTGCAGTTTCTGGCGGGCCGAACTGATGGCGTTCTGCAATGCAGCTCGCTGCTGCTGCTGTGTGGCGGACAGCGCCTGGTGCAGAGCGTCACGACTGACACTGAAAACCTGTCCGGCAGCAGCTTCCGCAGCCTGTTCGGCAGTGAGTGCCTCGTTGTAGAGCCGCGCCTGAGCGATCTCGACATGCAGCCCGCGATTGCCGCCGGCCGGCTGATGCCGCAGTCCCAGCAGCACCGTGGATTCTGTCGCAGGAAACGTGTGGCTGCCTTTGCGATAGGATTGTCCCCATGGAAGTCCGTTGCGATACAGTTGAGTGGTTCCGTCCGTCTGATAGACCATCAACAGATGCAGTTCGTGGCCAGTGATGGTTTCGGGAGCATCAGCCGGGAAGTCCAGCGTGCGGCTGAATGTGTTGCTGCCGGAGATCCAGTG
>CAITYU010000144.1 GCA_903896675.1 uncultured Planctomycetaceae bacterium | reverse complement strand
GCGTTCCGCCATCGCCGGGCCGATTCCCGGTAAAGCGCTCAGGCCTTTGGCATCCTGCTCTTCGATGGACACTGCGATCTCCCGCACTGGCCGCACCATGGCCCGCAGGGCCTTCTTGACACCCACACCGTCCACCGAACAAAACAGCTCGAAGAATTCCAGCTCGGCGTCGTTCATGAATCCGACAATTCTTGGCACCATGCGGCCCTGCTGCGGATTACCCTCCAGATACTCGATGGCCCGCAGACTGACTTCACTGTTCAGCTTTGACTGCAGCTGCCGGCGGACGACATCCGGAAGCAGCACTTCGTAATCCAGTCCGCCGATGCGGATCGATGCGTGAGTTTCGTTGATGGCTACCAGTTGCCCGGTGATGCGATTGATCATCTGCTGTCGTCCGAATGGAAAATCGTACAGGAGTCGGCACCGGTATTATGGCAGATTGCCGGATGAGCCGGGAGACCAAACACCGAATGAGCCGGTTCGCAGCATGTGTTTGTGAGCTGTGCAGTTCAGGCAGCAAATCGCAGTGAATGAAACAGGCACAGGGCCACAGCAGCGGCGTCCGCCACGTCGTGCGGTTCCGGGATCTCTGCCAGCCGCAGTTCCGCACGGACGGCATGCTGCATCTGCTCCTTGCCGGCTCGCCCACTGCCGGTCAGCATCTGCTTGATCTGAGTGGGGCTGTACTGAACCAGAGGCACTGCATGTTCGGCGACTGTCGCCAGAATCGCGCCTCGCGCGTGAGCCAGCAGCAGCGACGAACGAACATTACGGGCATGCGAAAAAACCTGCTCAATTCCCACAGCGCCTGGCTTCAACTCACCCAGAATTTCCCGGATCTCTCTGGCAATTTCCCCCAGACGCAGATGCAGAGGCTGGTCGGTTTTCGTCTGGATGACGCCCCCTTCACGCAGCAGTGGTCCACGAGCCGTTCTTTCCACGAGCGCATACCCGGTACGACCGAGGCCCGGATCAATCCCCAGATAACGATTACCGACAGCCATCGGCAGGTTCCTCTCCCATCGCCATCAGTCGGCTGCGGGCCGGTACTGCAGCAGTACGACTGCCGCAGCACTGATCGCTTCACCTCGGCCCACCGGGCCGACGGCTTCACCGGACTTCGCCTTAACGTTGACCCGCTGCAGATCCACCTGCAGCAGGTCGGCAAGACGCTGCCGAATCAGCGGCTTCCACGGCCCCATACGAGGCTTTTCAGCATGCACCGTGCAGTCCAGATTGACCACATGCAGGCTCTGCTGCTCCAGTTCCCGCAGAACGGCCTTCAGCAGCACTGCTGAATCCGCGCCACGCCAACGCTCATCCGTATTCGGAAACCACTCCCCGATATCTCCAAGGCCCGCAGCGCCCAACAGTGCGTCGGTTACTGCATGCAGCAGCACATCGGCATCACTGTGACCGTCCAGACCAAAGGGAACTCCGGTGATCACAACGCCGCCGATGACCAGGGGACGACCGCCGATCGTGCGGTGTGTGTCGTGCCCCTCTCCAATTCTCAGTGTCACTGCTGACATAACACACCCCGAACATGCTGCGTACTGCAACCAATGCCTGGCACCTTTGGCCGGACTGACAGCATAAACCAAAAATCGCCCGCGGAGAACACGGAATCCGAACGAGCGACTTCCGGGTAAATCTGCAGTTTCTGCCGCTTCCGCGACGTTCTCAGTCATTCAGGACATCGATTGCTCAAAGAATCCGTGAATCACCTCCGTCAGACCGATCCTGACGTTGACGGCAAATTCCTGCTGCCCGTAGTTTCCCCCATAGCGAACCCATCAGCGCAGGGTTCAGCATTCCGTTCACGGGGGTATGCATCGAGTGTCGGCAATCTTCTGTTCGCGACGACAGGCACTGGCCGGGCTGTTTCTGACAGCCACCGGATGTGACCTGTTTCGTTCGCTGGGAGACGGAAAATCGCCGTTGACCACCATGCTGCCGCCGCTGGAAAAACCCGCCGACAAAGCCGGTTCGCCGGCAGCCACACTCCGCATGGCGCGTCTGGAAGCCTGCATTGCCAGTCGTCCGCTCAACGACCACAAGACACGCAAACTTGTCTGGGAAGAGCTGGACGAGAGCGGTCTGATGGCCCCTGAACAGCGACAGCGACTGAATGACGGCGGATTTCGCCTCGGAGTGGCCGGAAGTTCGACCCCCTGGGCCGTTCAAAGCCTTGCTGAAGATGCTGTACGACCAACCGCAACCGATGGAAACAGCGGTATGCCACCCGTGCCTGCCAATGCCGCAGAAGGTGGATTTGGCACCGTCTTCACGCTGCTGCCAGGTGGCCAGAGCTACCTTGAAATTCAGAGTGACCTCGACGAGTCACGATTGCCTCTGCAGAAGATTCCACAACTGGCCACCCTGCGAAATCCCTCCCGGATTCGCTGCGTTCTGGAACTCTCGGTGCGGGATCTGTCATCTGACTGGGTGCTGCTGAACCTGCTGCCCATCATCTACTCCGGGTCTTCCACCGCCAGACTGACAATCGAACAGAATGCTGAGAAACTGCCGATTCGTCAGAACATGCTGCCCTTGTACGAACAGCAACTGCAGGTCCGCCTGCTGGCCGGAGAAATTGCAGTCGTGGGGCGTTACGCTGCACAGGACCCGCAGGAATGGACGATCGGCAGCCTGTTTTTTCAGCCCTATTCGGAACCGGGTTCCACCGAACGAATCCTGATGGTCCGCATGAACGCCATTGAGACTCTGCAGGGCCGCAGCGATCCCGGTTTCCGCCCCGGCCCGCAGGCTGCCGGGAAAATCTGAGCATGGCTGCCAATCCACTGCTGCACATCGTCCTGCACGAGCCCGAAATCCCGCAGAATACCGGCAATATCGGACGCACCTGTGTGGCCATCGGCGCCAGACTGTGGCTGATTCGACCGCTGGGATTCCTGGTGGATGACAAATCCCTGCAGCGCGCCGGACTGGACTACTGGCAACATCTTGACTGGGAAGTTGTCGACAGTTGGGCAGAAGTGCAGCGAAAGCTGCCCCGGGCCCGAGTCTGGTGTCTGACCAAAACCGGCTCCAAAGCTCCATGGGAAGTGGATTTTGCGGAAGGTGATATACTGCTGTTCGGGAGTGAATCACGGGGACTGCCGGCATCCATCCTGCAGGAATCCCCGACCCGAAATCTGCGGCTGCCAATGCGGTCACTGGTGCGCAGCCTGAACCTTGCCAGCACCGTGAACACCGTAGCATATGAGGCCGTGCGTCAATTTGGTGGCCTGCCTCTGGAAGACTAAGCCACTCACAAAGCCCCGAAAAACTGCACAAACGACCAGATCAACACGGATTTTTCACGGGACCGGGCGCCAGCATTGACCTCACCCATCTTCTCACAATCTGCCGATTTCGGGCCCTGAGGTAGCGTTTTCGCTGAGAAAATGCCAGACTCTGGGTCGGGAATCGCTGTTCGCCGTTCCCTGAAAGTTCCGCCGTAAAGTGTCCTGATCGGAAGTCGCCATGAGGAACATTTGCAGACTGGTTTGCCTGTTTCTTGTCTTTCCGATCGGTAACTGGTCGGAGGCGCGTGCCCAGCAGAGCTGGGCAGACGGACTGGTGCAACCGGGGCGTCTGGAATTCGGAGTGATTGCTCGTGGCTCTGCGGCGGCCCGCTCCGTCACTCTGACCAACAGTACCGGGGCGACCATGCACATCCAGAGTGTGTCGACCGCCTGTCGCTGCGCCGAAGCCGGCAATCCCTCGAAAACACTGCTGCAGCCCGGTGAAAAGGCCACCATCGAAGTTCGAATGAACACCACGAACTTTGAAAAGCAGCGTGATACGACGCTTTCCATCTTCATTGACGCACCACAGTATGCAGAAGTCAGGGTACCGATTTCTGCCTACATTCGAACGGATGTTGTCTTTGATCCCGGCAAGGTGGATCTGGACCGAGTTGGCTATGGCACCGAGGTCAATCGGCGCGTCACCATCAATTATGCCGGTCGCCCGGAATGGCAGATCCGGGAACTGAAGGTGACAAACCCGGATCTGACGGCTGAGTTCAGGGAAATCAAGCGTGAGCAGGCTCCTGCTGACGGCATCAACGTAATCTATCAACTGCAGGTCAAACTTTCTGCGAAAGCAAAGATTGGGCGTATTGCCGAATACATCACGATCGTCACGGACGATTCGCGCAACCCCTATGTGCCACTGCTGGTGCAGGGTGAAGTCACTTCGGACATCACGATTGCCAACCCCAGTATTGCGCTGCAGTCGGTCAAAATCGGTCAATCGAAGAAAGCCCTGCTGGTCGTGCGCAGCGAGAAGCCCTTTGTAGTGGAAAAAATCGATGCCGGTGATCTGCAGAACGATCTCAGGGCCAGCCTCAGTGACAAAGCTGAAAAGCAGCATCGAGTGGAGCTGGAATTCACCGCTCCTGACCGTCGCGGACGATTCACGCAGAAAGTCCAGTTGTTCGTAAAGGACCGACCGGAGCCGCTTGAATTTCTGATCTCCGGCACGGTCATTCCTTAGCCCATGGATACCTGGGACCTGCTGTTGCAGATTGTGCTTTTGCTGCTGGCATGTTTTGCAGCCGGTGGCGTGATGGTCATGCTGCGACAGAGCCCGCTGGTTGGTTTTCTGCTGGCTGGGCTTCTCGTGGGCGGGCCCGGCAGCTTTGCAATCGTGAAGGCCGAATCTGAAATTGAGGGGCTGGCAGAGCTGGGCGTCGCACTGCTGCTGTTCAGCCTCGGCCTGGAATTCTCGTGGCAGCGAGTCCTGGGACTGGGCACCAGGACTCTGATCGCCGGTGTCCTGCAGGTGCTGGTGACCATGGCCGTGTTCACTCTGCTGGGTCGCAGTCTGGGTCTTGGGTTCGCCGGCAGTATCGCCTGCAGTGCCATGATCACCCTCAGCAGCACTGCAACGGCCGTGGGCGTACTGGCTGACCGCTCGCTGCTGGATTCTCCGATGGGTCGCAATTCGATCGCTGTTCTGCTGGTGCAGGACATGGCCGTTGTTCCACTGGCCGTGCTGATACCTCTGCTGGGAAACAGCTCGGGCAGCGGCGCCATGCTCCCACGAATACTCGGAATCATTCTGGCGGGTGGCGGTGTCGTGGTGGCTCTCTACCTGCTGCTGAATCTGCTGGCCGTCCGGGTGATGAAGATGCGTTCCATCGGCCAGAATCGTGAATTGATGGTGCTGCTCAGTGTGATTGTGGGGCTGGGCGCCACCTGGTCTGCTCATGCCGCCGGACTGTCACCGGCTCTGGGCGCGTTTGTGGCCGGTATGTATCTCGGGAATTCGCCCTTCGCCCTGCAGATTCGTGCTGATGTGGCATCACTCAAAATTGTCCTGCTGACATTGTTTTTCGGAACCGTTGGCTTGCTGGCTGATCCGCTCTGGATGTTCCAGAATCTGACCACGGTACTGGCCCTCGCACTGATGATCCTGACGGTCAAAGTCCTGGTGGTGGCTGTTTTGTTTCGCACATCGGGAGCTCCGTCCGGAACATCACTGGCTACAGGTCTGTGCCTGGGTTCAGTCGGAGAATTTGCATTTGTGCTGGGAGGCCAGGCTATTGAAGTCGGCCTGCTGACAGAATCGCACTTCAACGCAATTGTCTCCGCCTCGATTGTCAGCCTGATACTGACACCCACTCTGATTACCGTGGCCCCGGGTCTGGCGGCATGGCTGAACGGAAGAGTCAATGAGCCTTTGGATGGCAATTCGCGACAGCAACTGGCGAAACAGCAGTGCGACTGTCTGATCATCGGTTATGGTCCGGCTGGCCGAGGTGCGGGCACAGCACTGACTCACTGTGCTGAAAAAGTCATGGTTATCGATCTTGGTGCTGAGGGCGTACGCAGTGCACACGCCGCCGGTTTTCATGCCATGCAGGCTGATGCCTCCTCCGGAGAAGTCCTGCAGCACCTGCATCTGGAACGCCTGCGACTGGTAGTCATTACCGTCCCCGGATTTCACGACTCCATGGCCATGCTGCAGCAGATCCGACGCATGGCTCCCAATGCCACAGTCATCGTGCGATCCCGCTACAGTCTGCACCAGCCCGAGTTCCTTGCTGCTGGCGCTGACGTCGTGGCAGGCGACGAAGCAGAAGTAGGTCAGGCCCTCGCCGCAGCCATCTCCCGACAGCGGACACTGCACCCTGCCTGATCACCGCTCCAGTCCCGAATCAGCGAGCCCGGTTGATTTCCAGCACCGCCGGTGCACTCTCCACACCTGTTCGACTGACCGCGGTCACATGACATCGACTGGTTCCCGGAGGCAATTCCAGCTCCGCAACTGCGGCCGGTACCACAGCAAAACGCCAGCCGTCCTCAACCTGCAGCCACACTGCAAAGAGCCGCGCAGCACCAGCTTCAGCAGAGTGAAGAATCAACCGCGACTGCCCACGAGCTGTTCGCGGCAGTGGAACCGGTGGACGACTGCCCTCAGCACGCTGATGGATCGGTGTCAGCGCCACAGTCGAATACACCTCAGCCGCCAGTCGGTCCGTCACTCCTTCCGGATTCTTCAGCAGCGTTTTCATGCTGAAATGCAGTTGCCCCGGACTGGACAGAATTCTGCGAGTCTCAGCCACCTGACGCAGAATCTCTTCTGCCGGAAACTTCTTCGTCGCCGCCCCGACTCGACTTGTCAGCATCCCGGGCCAGATGGGAATCCGACCACCCGACTGTTGCAGCCAGAACTGCAGCAGCACAGGGAAACTCTGCGCCGGCTGGTCGATTGACCAGTACAGCTGCGGCGCCATGTAATCGCACCAGCCCTGCTCCAGCCAGTACTCGGGATCCGCAAAAATCCCGTCATACTGATCAAACCCCCTGATACCCGGTACTCGGCCGGGACGGCCGATCCCGAATGGCGAGATTCCGAAACGGATTTCCGGACGTTCGTCTCGAACGCGGGTCCACAGTCCCTGCACCAGCCGATTCACGTTACTGCGACGCCAGTCTGCCCGAGACTGCTGAGATTCTGACTTCTGCCGCAGCAACCACGAATCATCGTCCGGGAAAGGCAGTGTCCCCCCTCCCGACTGCTCCACTGGATACGGATAAAAGTAATCATCCACATGCAGGCCGTCGACATCGTACCGCCGCAGCAGATCAGACACGACAGTCAGAGTGTGCTGTGTGGTCTCACTGCGTCCCGGATCCAGCCACAGCAGATCTCCATAACGACACACCAGCTCGGGCCTGCGTCTGGCAATATGAGATTCGGAGAGAGCCCCCCGACCTGTATGCGCTCTGCAGGGATTCAGCCACGCATGCAGCTCAAGCCCCCGCTGATGGGCCTGCTCGATCCAGAACTGCAGTGGGTCCCAGAGCGGTTCCGGAGCCTGTCCCTGCACACCCGTCAGACATCGACTCCACGGTTCAAGCTGCGAAGGATAAATGGCGTCTGCAGCGCTGCGCACCTGCAGTATCACCACATTCAGATGCAGCTCAACCACTCGGTCAAGGATCAGCAGTACTTCCTGCCGCTGCTGTTCGGTACTCAGGCCACTGCGAGAAGGCCAGTCGATATTGTCCAGTGTCGCCACCCAGACCGCTCGAAACTCACGCGGAGCAGCCGGTGGCTCCCCAGCAGCCCGCAGTGAGACCGCACAGTACGCGAAACACAGTACACACAGCAGCCACGGTCTCATGGATCGGCTGGCTTTCGAGCACCGGCGGCAACTGTGATCGGCAGATGATTGGACTTCGGTGGCAGCGGACACAGCGTATGCGGATTCCACGCACACGGCGGATTGTAAGCCCGATTGAAGTCGAGGGTCACGCTGCTGTCCTGCGGGATCGGAAAACTCAGAAACCGCCCGGCACCATAGGTGTCCCTGCCACTGGTCTGATCTCGAAAAACTATCATCAGGCTGTCGGCAGAATCTTCCAGAACGTCCAGTTTCAGATGCTGCCCCTGCAGCTCAAACTCCACCCTGCCCGCCAGACGACTCTCGGACACACCGCCCTTGACGTTCTCAATCTGAATCAGTCGCTGTTCGGTATACGGTACCCATTTCGCCTCAACCCGGTATTCGTCCTGGATCGGATACCACTGCTCACCGCGAAATGACAGTCGGAGCGGATTCTGCGAATCCCGCAGACGCACTGCCAGACGGCCACTGCGTCGAATCAGCTGCAGTGTCGTCGTACCCACCTGCAGACGGTCCGCTGAATCGGCTTCACCGGCAAACAGATCAATCTTCAGTTGCCCCTGTTGAGCCTCGGTGCCGTTCAGCAGCAAAGAAACACCGTCCGCTGCAGTAAACGTAACCTGATCAGTGGTGACATGCAGAGTCCCGGCCAGGGGGGGTGATGACTGTGCTGTCAGGCGAACCGCACAATCCACACCGAATCCGAAAGAATGCCTGCCCGGCTGCACATAGAACAGACCACTGACGGCAAGCCAGCCATCCGGAGCACGCAGACTGCGATCACGTGATTCACGCCACCGCTGAGTCTCCATCTTCCACTCCACTGTCGTGGCCTCATCCCGCACAACAACAGTCTGCAGACAGAACGCCACTGCCAGCCAGTACGCCAGCATTTCACTGCTCCTTGCGACTTTCAGCGCGTCACACTCTGAGACTTGCCGGGACGCGACAACTCACTGACAGCCACCTGCTGCAGAATGGCTTCCACCTGAGCAGTGACACTGGAAAAACCTGCTGCAGTGAATCCTACCACCGAACCCGCTCCAAAAACATGCTGACACCACGTCTCCAGGCGGTTGGAACACCACAGACGGCCGGAATCGTCCGTCTCCACACCAATCGACGTGAGATTCAGATGCTCAGTAAATCCAACCGCGCGCCGACAATCCAGCACGGAGCATTCAGCAGGAACCTGAATCCCTGCTGCAAAAGGAGCAGCCCCTGCCCTGGACCTGATTCGTACGCCCGCGTGCTCTGCCAGCTCAGCCATCGTCTCTGGCAGATCATCATCCGCAATCAGTTCCACGGATGAACCAAACAGACTGAAAAGTGCGGCGACACCAAGTGCCACTTCGTCGGCCCCGAGAACACACAGTTCAGATGGCTGATGAGCCTGTTGAAACAGACGCTCAGTATCCATGATATGCCGCTGCACATCCGATTCCGGCAGCAGGTGTCTGACACCCGAAACAATCACACAGCAGCCGAAATCCAGTACCGCCGGCTGACGACGCTGACTGCTGTGCAGCGTTAATTGCCCCGGCCGACGAAATGCGGCTTCACTGAACAACACCGTCACACCGGCGGCAGACAACTGCGAACGCTGGTCAATCACCTCGTCCGCCAGTGCCCGTCTGAGCAATGCACGCAGCAAAGGCATGCCACCCCCGGTTCCACTGAGAGTTCGTCGGGATGCCGGTGAATCTGCCAGCAATCGCAGCAGCAAACGGCGCAGCGCCTGACCAATCAGCCACGCCGAATGCCGAACTTCAGGATAAACACAACGCACAGGATGACCGTTGCGTACTGCCGCCAGCGACAACTGCAGTGTCGGCTGATCGTTTCCAACAATTGTCAGATGCCGCTGTAACATCAGGATGCTCGGGAACTTTACAGGGTCGCAGGAGCTTCGGGCTGATCGCCGAAGCCTCAAACCTTAGATTCTTCCCGCTGCCGCAATCCCTGACGTCTGCACAGAGCAGGAAAAACAGAGAATCGGCGAACACAGGGTGAACTTTGCCGAATAAGCGGATTTTACCGAACGTTGCGGCGGCGAAACACTGCAGCAGTTACCGCTGGACCGATCCACCCAGGCCGTTCGCCGCAGGTGCCCCATAACGCGACGAACTTACCGTCGCAGCTCGGGTTGGAACACCAGCAGCCCCCCCTGCTCCCGACGGCATCGGCTGCGAGCGACCAGCCGTCGACACCCCAGGCGTCCGACCGGAAGCCGGACCAGCCTGCTGCTGCGGCTGCGGCCCCTGCTGCTGTGCAGCCCCATACCCGACATAAGGACGAACATTGTTCGCAACTGAACCGACTGCACCATACCGCGACTGCGTTGACGAAGGCTGCTGCGGCATCTGCACATACTGCGGCATCGGTTGGGGGACTGTCGGACGACCAGCGTAGGCCACACCTGCGCGATTACCCGCAACAGAACCGGAACCATAACGCGCAATCGCCGGCGGCGGTGCCTGCACAGTGGCCCTCGACGATGGCAGAGACCCATACCGGGATCCCGGTGGAGTTTGAACTGCAGCCTGTCTTCCCATACCGGCAAGCTGCCCGTAACGACTTCCCGGACTCATCCCCCCCGCAACCATGCCTCCGCTGGTGATCGATCGATAACTGTCCGGACGCATCGGTAACTGGTATCCGGGAGACTGCTGAGGCATGGCCGGTTGCCACCCTCCCACTCCCGCAGCACCCGCCATTCCACCGTAACGGTATTCCGCCGGGCCGGGTGTCCATCCGGAATTCGGCATCACAGGCACGCCACCGCTCCCGACAGAACCCGGCATGCCCGCAGCACCGATCATTCCGGCGGCATTGGTCCCCGGCCATTGCGGAGGCTGCAGCATCGGCTGTGCAACCGGCGCAGCACCGGGGCTCAGCAAAGTTCCCGCAGTGGACTGCCGCTCCGGCGTCGCCGTAGCATCAACACCAGCTGCAGCCAGCGGCGTCGAGTGAATGACTGCGGCAGACGGCGGAGCCGGCACGGCCATGTCCGCAGCCGGCAACTTCAGGCCACTCTCCGGCAACAACGGCGCCGGAGCTGCCGGGATCGCAAACTGCGGATCCCAGAAAGGCATCTGCTCCCGTACCACCAATGGAGGCTTATCGGCAACCGGAGCACTTGCAGGAATCTCTTCCTGCAACGGATCATCAGCCGGAGGCACGACCTCTTCCAGATCCTGCGGGACTCCATCCGGTACCCTGTCTTCCGGGCCGAGAATCAACGGCACGGCAATCTCCCCGTGAGCGACTCCGGGACCGCTCACTGCCGCTCTGCGCCGACCTTCATGCAGCATCAGCGGTTCCGCCCGTTCCTCTATCGGCGCTGGCCGAACCAGCTTTTCTGCGGATTCATCACCAACCGCCGGTCGCCGACGCCGCGGTGGCTCAGGCTGCATTGGTGCATCAGCGTCAGGCAACTGTTCACGATGGGAGGGTGCCTTACGCGCAGGAAACGCAGTCGCCGGTGGTGCTAACGGCGGCTCAGCCTTGCGATATCGCACCGGAGCTCGCTCGACAGCGTCAGGCGCCATCAGGCGACGGGGAATAATCTCCATCTCCGACTCAGCCACTTCCCGCGGCTCGACTGTCGTTGTCTGCGGACGGTACTCAGGCGGTTCAACCTGAGCCCCGCTGACCAGTGTTCGCTGCCACGCGATGGCACCCAGCAGCAGTACACCTCCGACAGTGCACTGCGCAAAACGAGACCAGAACACGGATGCCATTGGCAGCCGCAGGCCTGTGCTTCGCAACTGGTTTGCTCCGGCAGAATCTGCCGTACGGTCATCCATGACGCCCGCCCACACAAAACAACTTCACAGGACATGCCCGAGTGCAGTCCCGCGGGTCTTGATTCGTCATACAGCCGCTCGAATCCGCAGGCTTTTGCGGGTCGCTACGATCGGATTTCCAGCTAAAAGCGGAAACAACGGCCGAGTCATCCCAGACTCAGCAAATTACTCACAGCCACCAGACACCCACGGTCCGTGAAGCCAGTGAATTCAGGAATGAGGACCGCTCGGACGTCCCGCCATTTCCAGAAATTCGTCTTCACTCACAATCCGAATTCCCAGCTCCTCAGCCCTGGCTCGCTTGCTGCCAGCAGCCTCACCAGCCACAACAAGGCTGGTTTTCTTCGAAACACTGCCCGATGCCTTGCCCCCCAGATCGCGAATCAACTGCTCCATCTGTTCGCGAGTGAACCGGATCATGGTTCCGGTGACCACAATTGTCTGGCCCTCCAGCACACCGGAACCGACTTCCTGACGCGGTGTCACGGGCTGCCCGGTATTCAACCCCAGTTCCGTCAGTTCGGTAACCAGCCCACGACCATACTCGCTCTGAAAAAACTGATGCACCGACTTCGCAATCACCGGACCGATTTCGTGAACAGCCGCCAGCGCCTCCTCAGACTGCCCGGAAATCTCCTGAAGCGTTCCAAAAGCCTGCTCCAGAGTTCTGGCGACCGTCTGGCCAACGTGCCGGATATTCAGTCCCGCCAGCAGTCGCCATAACGGCTGCTTTCGCGACGCTTCAATCCCGGTCAGCAGCCTGTCAACAGACTTGTCGCCCTTTCGCTCCAGTTCCAACAACTCTTTGCGCTGATTCACGAGGCGATACAGTGAGGGGATTCCATCAACCAGCCTCGCTGCCAGCAACTGCTCCACCAGTTTCTCACCCAGACCATCAATATTCATCGAAGGCCGCGACGCAAACCAGATCAGAGTTTCCTTCAGCTGGGCCGAGCAGGCGGGATTGGGACAGCGAATGTAGACACCGTTGTCATCCTGGACAACACCCGTGCCGCAGGCCGGACAAACACCGGGAAATTCATATGGAACCTCATTCCCTGTCCGTCCGGCTGCGTTGACTCGCAGCACATGCGGAATGATTTTTCCCGCCTTTTCCACCACAACCAGGTCGCCGATACGAACCCCCAAACGCTGCAGCTCGTCCCTGTTGTGCAGACTGGCACGAGACACTGTCGTCCCGGCAATCTCCACTGGTTCAAGCTCCGCGACAGGAGTCAGAGTTCCGGTGCGTCCCACCTGCACCACAATTCTCAGCACCCGAGTCTCAGCTTCGTATCGCTCCCACTTGTAAGCCCGCACCCAGCGAGGACTTTTGGATGTGGCCCCCAGCATGTTTCTCTGTGACAGCGCATTCAGCTTGATGACCAGACCATCGACTTCAAACGGCAGACGAGGCACCTCGGTAATCAGGTCCGCACATGCCTGCTTCAACTGCTCAACCCCCAGTGCGAATCGCACGTTCGGAGTCGTCGGCAGGCCCAGCTCCCGTATGCCCTGCAGAAACTCACGCCACGTCCCCCAGTTCACACCGTCAACAGTACCCACGCCATGAGCCAGAAAACGCAGCTTCCGCTGTCTGGCCAGACGCGGATCCAGCAGTTTGAGCGCCCCGGCCGCCGCATTTCGGGGATTCCGGAACGGCTCCTCACCAGCCTGCACCTGCGCGGCCTGAAACTTCGCAAACTCCTCGCTCAGTATCAGAACTTCACCGCGAACCTCCAGCACAGCCGGCGGAGTATCCGTCAGCAGCCGCAATGGTACCCCCTCAATCACCCGCGCATTCGCCGTAACATCATCACCAACCATGCCGTTTCCGCGAGTCGCAGCGCGAACCAGCACACCCCGCTCGTAAATCAGTGCCAGCGCCACGCCATCAATCTTGTACTCCAGCGAATACTCCAGCAACTCCGCATCCAGACTCTTTCGCAGACCCTGATCCCAGTCATCCAGCTCCTGCTCTTCAAACATATTGTCAATCGACAGCATCGGCACCTGATGAGCCACCTGCTCGAAGCCCCGAATCGGTTCACCACCCACTTTCAGACTGGGACTGTCAGCAGTCTGCAGTTCCGGAAAACGCCGCTCCAGACTCTGCAGTTCCAGCATCAGCTGATCATATTCCCGATCAGAAATCTGTGGTCGCGCTTCCACGTAGTAGAGCTGGTTGTGCCGTTCGATTTCACGGCGCAGAATCACCATCCGATCCTGCGCACGCTCAAACTCTGCATCTTCCGGAAACAGCGATCCCATAACTTTCACTCTGTCGCCCGCCGCCTGGTCCACCCGATTCACGCTACGGAATCACATCCTCCAGCAGCGACACACTCACCACTTTGTCCAGCCGCACGTAGACCAGCCTGCGATTGGCCTGGATTCCATGCACGCGCGAATCCCGCACGTAGACTTCCCGCGTTGTCGTGGAATCCCGCAGGTCGTGAACATCAGCCTGCTTCAAAACCAGCGTCTTTTCCCGCACCTCATGCAGTCTTCCGACATACACAAAGGGCGACTCCACGTCCACCACCACCTGTCTGCCCGTCAGGTCTTCCATGCCGGCACTCCGCAGATAAACTCAGCCACGCACCCGATAACCCAGCTTCAGCAGCTCTGCACGCACACGATCAGCATGCGCTCCCTGAATTTCCAGAACGCCATCCTGAACATAACCTCCGGCGCCGCAGCAGTTCTTCAGTCGCGTCAGAAGTACACCCGCATCATCGTCCGGCCCCAGATCACGAACCACTGTCATCATCCGACCATGCTTTCGCTTCTCCACTCCCAGTCGCAGTGAACGACCGGATTTCGCACGTGGCTCAGGCTCAGGCGGGACACAGCGACATTCGGATTCCAGCAGTCCACAGTGCTCACACCGCGGTGGACGGTCGTAGATCGTGCCAGCCAGCAGTCCCATGCTGCACCCCTACTTCTGCAGATCCAGAATGGCCTGCGGAAGCTCCCGATCCACAAGCCCCAGCACCCCGCGACCCTCATTCAGCCGATCCTCCACGTCATACCGAATGTCGTCGCAATCAATCTTCCAGAACTCCTCGATCGCTTCACGACTGATGGCCTTTGCCGGACGCAGCAGCCGAAAACCGACACCGCGAGCCGGATCAGTGGTGAACCACCACGGGCTCCGCGGCAGATTCGGGTCATACTCCTTCCAGCGTTCATCATCCGAACCCAGACGCGCCGCCGAACGACTCTGTTCCGCCGTCAGCTCCCATGACCCACCACGCACCACTCGCGGATCCGGCTTCACCGAACGAACCCAGTCAGCCGCAGCATCAACCACGTCCTTCTGCGGATACACACCATGAGCATCAATCACCCACTCGGCCGCATTTCCATGCATATCATACAGACCGAATGGGTTGGGCTTCTTCTGACGCACCACTTTGGTACCGGAACCCTCCGAGTTGCCCGCAAACCATGCATACTCTCCAAGTACCGAGACATCACTGCCAAAGGACCACGCTGTCGTCGTACCGCCACGACAGGCATACTCCCACTCGGCTTCCGTCGGCAGTCGATACTGCTGACCACTGATCGCCGACAGCCACTTCGTATACTGTCGCGCGGAATACTGAGTCATCGATACCGCCGGCTGCCGTGGTTCATCTCCGTACTCGAACGTAAAATCCGGCTCATACAGCGGTGTCGGAGCCGTGACGGCATCAATCCGATTGTCATCCGTCACCTTCCGCACACCGCGCGCCTGGAACTCCTTCAGATGACGGTACAACTGCATGAACAGTTTGTACTCAGACCACGTCACCTCACATTCACCCATCCAGAACGGAGCGACTTTGACCCGCCGCACCGGACCCTCGTCCGTACCGCGACCGGCCTCACTGTCAGAACTGCCCATCTGATACTCGCCACCCGGAATCGGGATCATCCGGAACCTGACGTCTGTGCCGGGAATCGTCGCCTCATAGGGCACCAGCCAGCGACCCTCATATTCCACCGCCGGCCCCGTGTCCGGTTTTTGGGCCGCCACACCCGGGTCAGCCGCCCCTGTGGGCGTTTGCGCTGCTGCCTGCGGCGAAACCACACAGCCGCACAGAACGGACAGCAGCAGGCAGTACACCGACCGCTGCAGTCGAACGACAACACCATCCGAGTCAAGCAACAGAACAGACCGCATCAGTGCAGAGCTTTCTCAACAGACAAATTACGTTGTGACATACCATTGAAGATTCCGGAACCAACCGGAACCGCTGGCTTCACACTCCTCACCGCGGGGGACCGGGCGGACGCGGAGCCGGCTTCTTTTTGGCGGCACCCGGTGGACTGAACACCCGCTGCACTTCCTCCAGAGACGTCTTGCCCTGTGCCACAAGGCGAATGGCGTCCTTCTGCAGAGTCGTCTGGCCGTCAGCCGCCATCTGTCGTCGCACAGCTTCAGGAGTCAGACCGGTCGCCACAACTTCCTTCATACCGTCAGTGATTTCGAGCATTTCAAAAACTGCCGCGCGGCCATGATACGGCACACCGGCACATGGAGCACACAGCTCGGCAATTGTCGGAGCCTTCGGATCATCCGGAGGCGGTGGTTGCGGTGCCCGATACAGCACTGTTGTTTCCGGAGGCAGCCCCAGCTTCTTCACCAGCGCAGGATTCGGTCGAAACGCCTGCTTGCAGTCGTCGCACAGTTTGCGAATCAGCTTCTGAGTCAGAATGCAGCGGAGATTCTTCAGGACCAGATCCGGGCCTACCCACTGCAGCAGTTTCTGCAGCGCTTCGAATGGCGTATTCGCCGGAATCTCCATGATGAACGACAGCCGGTCCCCGTACTGAAAAATCACCTGAGCGTCCTGGGGAGAAACCAGCGGATCCATGAATAATACGTCCGCCTCGCGACGCAGAATTCGATCGAAGGTGATCTCCAGATCATGCCCGGGCTCGGGCTTGAAATCCGTCACGTTGATGAGTTCGCGTCCCTTCAGATCCGCAAAGTTGTAAACCTGGTACAGGTACGGATCCACACAGTGCAGAGCCACAATGGACAGAGTCGTGGTGCCGGAATCCGGCGGACCACAGACCAGCACAACGCCACTGCGTTCGGAGGTGAAGTTGCGGATCTTCTTCTTCAGATCCTCGGGCAGTCCGACATCCTGCGGACGCTGCCGCTGCACCTTGCGGTTTTCAATCTTGATCCGCAGACGCTCGGCCGAACCGACCGGAGTCGTATCCACGATCAGATTGAACCCGATTTTGTCGCGTTCCGCACTGATGCCGCCGAAATGAGCAACACTGCGGTCGGCCGGATCCAGCCCCGCCAGCACTTTCAGCATCTGCAGCAGTGCCATCCCGCGCGGACCCGGCATGACCCCCGCCTGGTGCGGTACTCCATCAATCACATACCGCAGCAGGAACTTGCCTTCACGAGGTTCAAGATGAATGGTATGAGCCCTGCGTTCCATCGCGTCAGAGACAAATTGTTTCACAGGCACCAGCGCTGACTGCACAAGTTTGGCGTGCGCTTTCAGGTTGGCCTCACGACCAAACAGCGGTCCCTGAAACAGTACCTGCTCAATCTCCGGAACTTCCTCTCCTTCGGCTGCCTTCTTTGCGACAGCCCCCTTCTGAGGTTCCGGCTTCTTCGGGTCTGGTTTCCCAGCCATGTCTGCGGTTTCCCTGTGAACAATCAGGCCTGCGATCTGATCCCGGACGTTCCGCCACCACGGAACTCCCTGCCAGCACCACACTCTAAGGAAGAAAACAGGACGAATCCACCGCCAGCCCCGCCGTTGCCGGTTTCCGGGCGGAAATCAGGGGCGGGAGAATGCTGGAAATCGGAAAAAATCGACCCGCAGTCGGCCCGATTCTGCTTGACTTTACCGTGCAGCGCAATCCCTGCCTGCTCAGAACTCAGCCAAACTGCAGCCGCAGCAGCAGGTCCCGCACGTCCACTGCACGTACCTGATCCCGCTCAATCAAACGACTGGAACACAGAAATACCGGACCGTCGGAATGCTCCCGACCCGCATCCGGCAGCCGGCCGTGACTGCCACACACCGCCTCCGCACGCAAGCCAATCACATCCATGTAATAGCGAAATCCCAGCAGCTTCCTCAGCAGCCGCGAAGCCACTCGCAGCTTCGGAAATCGCAACTCCGGATTCACCAGCAGCTCAGCCGGGTCATATCCCGGCTTTCTGTGGATATCAACGGTCCGGGCATAATCAGGGGCCAGCGAATCTTCCTGCCAGAAGTAATAGGTGAACCATGCACTGCGGGCTGAGACGCAGACCAGTTCGCCGCTGCGTTCGTGATCCAGTCCGTATTCCCGCAGCCCGTCCGCATCAAGGACCCGTTCAATCCCCGGAGTCTGCTGCAGCAGACTGCGAACTGCCGGAATGTCGTCCGCTCGCCGCACATACACATGCGCCACCTGATGATCACTGACCGCGAAAGCCCGCGAAGCACCGCAGTCGAGGGTTTCCCAGCCCAGCGGCTCACGACGGACCCGCAGATACCCCGCCTGCCGCAGCACGCGGTTAATGTGAATCGGCTGGTCCACCTGAGTAATTCCGTACTCAGACAGGACCACCACCTCCGCACCACACTCCTGAGCCGTCTCAATCAGTTTGCCGGCTTCCTGATCCACAAGTCGGATATCTTCGGCAATCCCCGACCCCTGCGGCCCCACTCGCTGCAGGTTGTAGTCCAGATGCGGCAGGTACACGAGCATCAGCGAAGGACGCTGCTGGCGGAACAGCCGGCACGAGGCCTCAGCAATCCACGCCGTACTGCGAATATCGGCCGTCGGACCCCAGAAATTAAACAGCGGGAAGCGACCCAGCTGGCCCTGCAGCTCATCCCGCAGCTCAGCCGGCTCACTGTAAAGATCCGGAATCTTGCGACCATCAGCCGGATAGGATGGTCGGGGAGTCACCGACCACGCCGTGTCAGCGTACATGTTGTACCACCAGAACATCTTGGCCGTGCGATGCGTCGGATCACGTCGCATCGCCGTCTGATACAGTTTCTCACCCTGAATCAGGTGATTGGACTGTTTCCAGAAACCCACTTCCGCCAGATCCCGGAAATACCAGCCGTTGGCGACGATCCCATGCTCCGCCGGCATTCGCCCGGTCAGCAGAGTTGCCTGCACCGAACACGTTACCGCCGGCAGCACCGTCTGCAGTGGTCGCTGAAACCCGGAGTTTGCCAGACGCTGCAGGTGCGGAGTCTGCGGGCCGATCATTTCCGGCGTCAGCCCCACAACATTGATCACCATCAGCGGACGATGCGAGACAGCAGCCATACGGCTTTCCGAAAACGAGCCTGAGATCCGGAGCGAAGAAGGTGCGGAACGGCAGGAATTCTAACGAATGGCCGACGTCGTGCCCCATATTTCCCGAAAAAACCGCACATTGTCCCCTGAACTGCTCCCGCAAACGGCCTGCTGGTGGAGAACACCGGAACTGTCTGATAGAATTCCGTTACAGTTCACTGAA
The DNA here is from genome assembly GCA_903896675.1 of uncultured Planctomycetaceae bacterium. GTDB lineage: Bacteria > Planctomycetota > Planctomycetia > Planctomycetales > Planctomycetaceae > SXXK01. Next base: position 2,207 of record CAITYU010000144.1, on the reverse strand, counting down.
ACGGTCTCATAGTTGTCAGGTTCCGCATTCGGAAGGCCCGGGTTGCCATGAATGAACGCGAAAAAGGCGGTGCCGAGTGGTATCGCAAGGGCACAGAAGCCATGCAGCACAAGAACTGGAATTACGCGGTTGAGTGCTTCACCAACTGCACTCGCCTCGTCCCGGACAATGTGCTGTATCGCCAGTCACGCGTCGGCTGCATTCGGAAATCCTACGGCGACAACGGCTCAGGCGCAAAAATGGCGTCCATGCGGCTGATGGGCGTCCGCACCCGCATCAAAAAAAGTCGCCTGTCAAAAGACTGGAAATCCATCGAACAGGCCGCCGAAGAAGGCCTGCTGATCAACCCCTGGGATCCCCAGCTGTTTTTCGATCTGGGTGAAGCCCTCGTCGGTCAGGACAACCTCGGAGTCGCCCGGTTTGCGCTCGAAAAGGCCGTCGAACTGGATCGCGACAATGTCGACTACAATCGCACGCTCGGCGCATTCCTGTTTGAACGTCGCGACTACAAACCGGCGCGTTCCTGCTACGAACGCATCTACAAACTGGTCCCCACGGACAGCGAAGCACGGGCCATGCTGGGACGCATCGACGCCGTCTCCATGCTGGATCGCAAGGGACTGGAAGACGCGGAATCCACCCGGGATGTCAAAGTGGAACCCACGCAGCCGGTCAATGCCTACGAAGAAGATCGCCGAGCCCGCAAAGGCCAGCAGAAGTCCGCTGATGCACCTGGCGAATCCGCCGAAGCCGACCTGATCCACGCCATCCGCAAGGATCCCGCCAACGTCGGCCTCTACCTGAAACTGGCAGACCTGTACAAGGCTGCTCGCGATTTCGGCAAAGCCCAGGATCAGCTCACAAAAGCCCTCGAACTGTCACCCAGCAATGGTGAAATCCGCGAACTGATCCTTGACGTCCAGTTGAGCCGGTTGCGCGAAGAAGCAGGCGAAGCCGATGCCAGAGCCCGTGCCAACCCCGGCAAGGAACGCCTCGTCGAAAAGGCCCGCGGTCTGCAGCAGGAAGTTGTGCAGAAGGAACTGGAACTGTTCACACTGGGTGTCGAACTCAACCCCACCGATCTGAAAAAGAAATTCGAACTGGCGCAACGTCTGGCTTCCCGCCATATCAAGCAGTTCAGCAAGGCCATCCCACTGCTGCAGCAGGCCGCCAGCAACCCCAGCCTGAAAGTCGATGCGCTGGTGCTGCTGGGCGAATGCTTCGCTCGCGACGGAAAAAGCGATCTCGCCCGACGACAACTGGAAAAGGCCATCGAAGGGCTGGGCTTCGCCGATCGCCCGGAAGCCTTCAAAACCGCCCACTACCTGCTGGGACGGCTGTACCAGGCCGCCGGAAAAAATGAACAGGCGGAACATCACTACGGCGAAGTTCTGGCCGTGGACTACGAATACAGGGATGTACTGAAACGCATGGAAGAACTGGCCGGCAGCGGTGGATTGACCCTCGACGAATAACTCCGCTCACGCCGTATGTGAGAACTGATCACCGATGTGCCACGGGTAGAACATCCGCCCGATGTCATCGCTCAGCTTTCGCAGGTACTCCATGCGGAATTTGTCATAGATGGTGTCGGTGGAGGATCGTGGCACTTCCGTTGGGTACACACTGTTCAGTTCACGAGTGAAGATCTTTGTGCCCTCACCGTCTGTCTCCATTTCATACACGCTGACGATGGCATCACAACGACCACGCATCAGCGCGTTGGTGTCACGCTCGTACAGCGAAAAATCGCTGACGTCGACATAAATCACGTACGTCACATCAAATTCGGCCCCAATGTCCACAGCCGTGTCCCAGTCCGGATTCTCATCCAGCCAGACCCGAATTTCGTCGTAGGGGACGACATCGATCTTGTTATTCGCCAGCTGCACTGTCACGGCCTTGGCCAGAATATGATCAATGTTCTCGAACTTGTATTTCAATTCGTCCGGGGCGTAACACACCACAGCGACTCGCACATCCTTGTCGGTCATCGACTTCTTGGTGTCTTTTTCGAATTGCGGCTCTTCCTGCGGTGGTCCGCCGATCAGATACCCCAGCAGCAGCATGTAATTGCAGCCCGGAGCCGTTATCAGCAGCAGACCGATCAGCAGACAGCGCAATACCCGCTGCCAGCACCCGCGCCGTCCGCAATCAGCTGAAACCGCATTCGTCGAGCAGAGATCAGGAATCATGAGCAGTCCGTG
>CAITYU010000143.1 GCA_903896675.1 uncultured Planctomycetaceae bacterium | reverse complement strand
CGGTGCTGACAGCCTGCTGCTGCGCGGCATTGGACTGGGTACGATCAACGCCAGCGGCGATGCTGGTGATGACCTGTTTGAAAACTATGCCGCCGGAATCACCAGCCTCACCGTCAGTGGCGGCGACGATGATGATGATCTCCGCAACCACGGCAATTCCACCAGCGTCACCTTCAATGGGGATGCCGGACACGACAGTTTCACCAACACCGCGACAACCTCCGGCACACTGAACTTCAACGGCGGCACCGGAAGTGACTCGTACCTGGGACGAGGCGGCACAATCACCACCCTGGCGATCACGCTGGGAGCAGACAGCGATTCCGTTCGCATCGCGGACGCATCCATCACAAATCTCAGCGTCCAGGCCAATGACGGGATGGATTCCGTCCAGCTGGCCGGCACAGGCACGACAGCCACAATCGATCTGGGTGCAGCGGCAGACTGGGTTGCTGTTGGCGGATCCTGGACCAGTGTCGTACTTGCCGGCGGAAGCGGGGACGACACCTTGATGCTGTCCGCTGCCGGAACTCTGACTGTCGATGGCGGTGCAGGCAATGACCGCTACCTGTTTGTCGGCAATGCCCTGACGTCCACGGTGGTCACAGAACAGCCACTGGCCGCCCCGGACACCAGCGTCGATACGCTCGATTTCAGCGCCTTCACTCGCGGCGCACTCACGCTGGATCTCAGCCTCACCACCACTCAGACAATCGCCGGCATGGCCTTCCGCCTGACCAGCGGAACGGCGATTGAGAATGTCATCGGCACGACAGGCAGCGATGCGATCACCGGGAACAGTCGCAATAACCGACTGGAGGGTGGCGATTATTCGCAGCCCTTCACCAATGCGGTGGCACCGCTGCGCACCACTGCTCAGTGGGTCCTGCTGGACTTCGACACCCAGACACAGGCTGATGAACACCAGTACTCAACCTCCACCCGACAGGCCATCGTGGATCGGCTGAATACCATCTACCGAGGACCAGTCGATGCCAGTCCGTGGTTCAATGTCCGATTCGCGATCACAGCGTCACAGATTCCTGTTGCCGACTATGTGCGAGTCTATGTGAATCAGACGCCGGATTCCGGCAGACCCGGTGGACTGGCCAGTGATATCGATCCGGGAAATCTGCGACCGGGTGGAACTGCCATTGTCCAGATCAATGGCATGCTGGGCGGCATCGTCTCGGAAGCCGACGCCATTCCGGTGCACGATCATGGCAGTGCCGACTGGCATGCAGACACAGAAAGCGAAACCATTCTGGCCGCTGTCGATCCGGTTGGACTGCGCAAACCCACCGCTTCAATCACCAACATGGTGCGACTGACCAGCAAGGTGATCGCCCACGAGCTGGGACACCTGCTGGGACTGCGGCATCAGGATTCCTTCGGGCCGATCGGCTACGGCGTGAATCTGGTGCCGGGTGTCAGCGAGTTTAACCCGGTCTTCCCCGGTCCGGCCGGCGCCTTTGAGACGTTCCAGCACATGATGGGATCACCGGCATCCGTCGGCACCACCCGCAACGATGATCTCGGCGACCTGTTCTTCGGGGAACGCGAGCTGATCAAGCTGACGGCTGCCATGTCCGAACCGACGGCTGTGCATCAGGCGGAAAGCTCTGCCCCCCACCGCACTCCGGCAACCGCTCAGGTGCTGACACCCGTCGCACTCCAGCTGCCAAACTCCATCGGCAGCGGAATGAACAAAGGTGATGCTCTGCACGGCATCTACCAATCCGTCACCGGCAGTATCACGACCGTCACCGCAGGCGGCTCGACCGGAAGCGAGAGCGACTATTATCGCATCAGCGCTCGAGCCGGTGACGTGTACACCTTCGAAGTCATGTCGGTATCAATCGCAGCCTTTGGTGATGAAGCGGATGATTCCATCGACCCGGTGATCCGGTTGTACAACAGTGCCGGGCAACTGGTGCAGCACTTCGGCGGCCTTGCTGAAAATGATGACTCCTTCGAACCCAGTGACGCAGCCCTGATGGATGTCGTCATCCCGGCCACCGGCGATTACTACATCGAAGTGGATACCTTCAAACGCAGCCCCACAGATCCTCTGGGTGACCCCACGAACCCGGCCAGTCCGCTGAACCCGGACAATCCCCGCAAT
>CAITYU010000142.1 GCA_903896675.1 uncultured Planctomycetaceae bacterium | reverse complement strand
TGAGCACGAGTTTGCTCCGGACATCGAGAAGCTGACTCTGGAGTCGGAGTCGCCGCTGAAGGCGGATGAGACGGGTCGTTATCCGATTCCGCTGCCGGGTCTGGAAAAGAGCCGGGAATATGTGTCCTGAGTCTTTCTGAGGCAACGTGGGTTGTGCGGGGGCTGCAGTGAGGTATTCGCTGCAGCCTCTTTTTTTGGGTGGTTGGGCGGGATCGGGTGGCGGGGTGGTGTGCGGTGCCGTGGCGTTGCCGGGAACGATCCTGTCGAATCTGCGGGTGGATTTCAGGTGTTCCGGTGGCACGCTGGTTCTCAGGCAGATTTGGCAGGTGTGGATTGTTGGGGAACCTCTGCGGTTTCGTCTGCTCTCTGGTTTTGTTTGATTCCCGGTCGGCCTCCGGCTTTTCCTCAACCCGTTCTGCCGGTTATTCCGACTGAATGAAGTGATGAGGTCTTGAACTGCGCCTGCAGGAACTTCCTGCAGAATCTGCCGAAAGACAGCAATTTTTCTCGACAAAGTCTGAATCAGGTAACGCGAAATGCTTCTGAACAGCTGGCTCTCATTTGCTCGTCGAAATCTTCTTGCGACCGGCGTGCGTCGAGTCAACCGCACCAGAACTCAGCATTCTGCTCGTCTGGAGCCGCTGGAAGAGCGGAAGATGCTCGCGGTGAATGCTCTGGTGATCAACCAGGACAACTACGAGCGATTCACGAACCTGGCTGGTGGTCTGGTGGTGACCAACGCCAGCATGGCGGGTCCTGACGGGATCAGCAGCAACAGTGACGACTTCAACGGGCTGGTGATTCAGGGGATCAGCCTGACGCCGACCAGCGGTGAAGGGGTCTCGATCAATCTGTCGGGGATTCCGCTGCAGCGTCTGGCATTTGACAGTGTGATTGTGGAATCCGGGACTCGTTTGGGGATCAACATTGATCTGACGGGCGTGACCGGGCTGCAGTCGGTGGCATTTGACAACGTGGACTCGACGAAGACTGGTCATGGTCTGGACCTGCTGATGTCCGGCACGGACACGCAATCTCTGGTGATTCAGGGCAGCCGGTTTGGTGGAATTCAGGTGACGGCGACTGGTGGGGCCGACATCCGTAATGGTCTGATCAGCAACAACATCATTGATGCTCCGGCGGGTGTTGAGGGGATTCTGCTGGACGTTCGGACGGTAGCGGGTCAGGTCAGTACGGCCGATGGTTTCCGTATCGAGAACAATCCGCGTATCGCTACGCGGGACCGTGACGCGGTGAAGGTGGTGGCCAGTGGAGTTGTCGACTCGGGGACTCGGGACACGATCACGTCGATCAATGATCTGGTGATTACGGGGAACGCGGTGACGGCGGGTTCTGCGGCCGGGGCTGACGTACAGTTTCGGGCCGAGGGTGACACGTTTATCCAGCCATTCAATCTGACCAATACGTCAGTGCGTGGCGATTTGTTGCAGACATTTGTGTTTGATCTGCGTGACATCGGTCTGGTATTTGATCCGGATCCGGTGACGGGCAAGCCGTTTACGGCGGTGAATAATACGGGCACGGTGACCGGCGTTACCGGCTCGGTGCTCAGCAACAACAATCAGACACTGACAGTGACATTTGCGGACTTCAATCCCGGGGAAACGCTGCAGTTTCTGCTGGATATTGACCTTGTCGGCAACATTCCGACATCGATTTTCGGCAACCAGCTGATCGGTGCGGGTGTCACATTCAATTATACTCAGAACAAGCAGATCACGGGTCAGATGGCGGGTGATCCGGATCGTCAGTCGGGTTCTCAGTTTCTGCCGGGTGCTGTGCTTGCCGGGCTGGCTCACGGGATCCATCTGGATGCGTCAGCGGTGCCGCTGCGGAACCTGCAGGTTACCGGCAACACGGTGACTGGATCTCAGGGTTACGGTTTGTGGTTGAATTCTCGGACTTACAGCGACGTCACGGGGATCATTGAGGACAATCAGATTTCGGGTTCCGGCCGTGACGGTATCCGCGTCAGCATGTCGGACAGTCGGTTTGCCGGCGGGGTGTTTGGCAACAACATAGCGAACAATGGTGGCGTGGGTGTGAATCTGCTGCCGGTCACCACGGCATCGGGTCGGGTGCAGAACGTGACCGGTGGTCGCAACGGTGCGCCATTTGTGGTGACGTCAGCCAACCATGGTCTGCAGACGGGTCAGGAAGTGATCCTGCAGGGGATTCAGGACGGTATCTTTGGACTGAACCACAACGCCAATGGTCGGTTTCTGGTGACGCGGCTCAGCAACAACACGTTTTCGCTTCAGGGAACGGGTATTGACTGGGGGCGTTCAAACATTTTTGCGGGTGGTGGTGCGTGGTATGTGCCGGACTTCCGCGGTGGGTCTGTGACAGCCGACGCAGCCCGCGGTTTTGCCCAGATTGACCTGCGGGTGGATGGAGTTTCGCAACCGGTCACTAATGCATCGAACACTGCGGACATCGAGATTACATCAGCAGCCCATGGGCTGAAGACGGGCGATCAGATTCGCATCACGGGGGTGCAGGGCAACAGTGCGGCCAACGGCACATTCCGGGTGACAGTGGTGTCTGCGGATCGGTTCCTGTTGAAGGGGCAGACCGGCAATGGTGACTACACCGTTGGTGGTACATTTGTCAGGCTGGGAGAAGCGGCTTTCGGCGGTCAGGTGATGCGTCAGGGGCTGGTGGGCAACCTGATTACGGGGAATGCGGGTGGAGGTATCCGATCGGTCTCTGAAGCCGGGACAACGGTGCGGGCGGACGTGGCTCGCAATACGATTACGCAGAATCAGGGCATCGGGGTGCATTTCCAGTCGTTCAGTTTTGGTCTGGGCACGGCGCTGCCATTGCCTGCAAATGCTCCGACCAGCACAGTCCAGAACCAGGACCTTGGCTTCAATGTGAACATCGGGACGGAGTCAGCGGGTCAGGGCAATATCACGGGTGGCGGAAATACTCTGCAGGGCAACCGTGGCGCTGCTGTGGCTCTTGAGGCACTTGACTTTGGCACTGGTTCCTTCGAGGTCTGGAACAACACGATTTCGTCAACGAGGCTGCCACCGACCACTCTCATTCCGTATGCGGGTGATGGAATTGCGATTCGACTGGATGACGGTCGTATCGATGCGGACGCAGCGGCCCTGCTGCAGCGTTCTGTAATCCGTAACAATGTGATTGGCGTTGATAATCTGGGAAATGCGGGCAACGGTCTGTTTTTCCAGATGGCCGAGCGCACGAGGATTCAGGATCTGGACGTGATCAACAACACGTTCCTGAACAGTGGCCGTGACGGTTTCCATTTCGAGCGAACTGAGGATGCTCGACTGAATTCAGTGACATTCGAAAAGAACAAGTCGACGAACAACGCGGGCGATGGCTTCGACATCTTCGCGAAGAACACGACACTGGACCGTCTGGATTTCAATATCAACGACAACTTCATCGAGGACAATGGCCATTATGGTCTGCGAGTGGATGCTCTCGCCGATGCGCGACTGGACATTCAGTTCGACAGCAACTCGGTGAAACGCAACGGTCACAGTCCCGGCAATACGGGGTTTCACCCCATCGATGGAGTGGCGAATTCGGCTGGTGCTGCGGGTGGCGTGGGTATTCGTGCGTTCCAGCAGATCGACGTGCTGTTCAATGCCACCGACACGGCGATCAATGACAACATTGGTGACGGTCTGTCGCTGGATGCGTTCAACTTTTTTGACACGCTGGTGTTCCAGAGTTCCTTTACCCGCGTGACGATGGACGGGAATACTCTGACCGGACTCCGCAATCATGGTGCGGCGTTTGGCAGTTTCACGATCGTGGACAGCTCATTCAGCAACAACGGGGAAGACGGTCTGCGGTCAGTATCGATTGAGGACAAGTCGGATCCGTATGATCGCCGAGTGGGTGGCATGGACCTTGACCTGTACTCGATAAATTCCGCCTACAACGGCAACGCTAAAGACGGTGTGAAGCTGGGTCAGGGTATTTCGGCGGCCTTCGGCAGTGGCGTGGTGGCGACGGGCAATACGTTTGATCAGAACGGGCGCAACGGCCTGATGATCACTCAGCACAACAGCCCGTACCTTGACAACCTGAACAATCAGGGCAACGAGCGTCGCCGCATGGTGCAGGTGAACTATGCCTCCATGTCGGGCAATGGCCGCAATGGTGTTGACATCGGTATGGATGCTCTGCAGGAGGGTGGCAATCTGCAGCATGCTGATGAAGTGGCGACGGATGTTTACGTCACGATCAACAATGCTGACATTCTGAACAACGGGGGAGACGGTCTGGAGTTTCTGGGTGACGACACGTTTGAGATTGGTCGAGTCCCGGGGGGCGGTCAGGATATCGCCGCTATTTACAACTCGGCCGTGCAACTGCTGAATTCCCGTGTCGCTTCCAATCAGGGACGCGGTATCGACATTCTGAATCGCCATCAGAGCGATGTGTTTGTGACAATTCGCAACAATGATGTGCTGGGGAACGGTCAGGAGGGCATCTATGTGCTCAACACCGCATCCATCGACCAGTTGCAGGGTAGTTCGGCCGATCCGCTCACTGTGTACATCGACGGTGTGAACACGCCCAATCCGAACATGGAACTGCGCATTCAGGACAATCTCATTCAGTCCAATGGCGACCGCAGCCGCAGTTCCCGTGTGCCGACGCTTTTTGAATTTGGAAACAACGATGCATCGGGTGTGGCGAATCTGGACTGGGGTCCGAACACCACTTTTGTCCAGGGAACTCTGGGAGGCCTGGTGGTTCGTGTTGGTACAGCCCAGTCCGCCGGAATCATTCGTGTCGGGACACCGGGGCTGGAACTGGGTCGAGCGGGAGTGGACGCCGAGGTCTGGAACAATCTGTTTGACGGTAACGTCGGTGCCGACGTATTTTTCGACAACTTTGTCAGCCACATGCCGTTGCAGTCGCAGGGGAACTTTGATGCGACGCACATCCCGCGATTCAGCTGGGATCAGGGTTTCCGGGATCCACTGTCCCGTTTTGACCTGTCGTTCCGGGGTAACATCGGGAACTCGCTGGATGTCATGAACGGCTTCGCGTTCCTTGACAACAAGGAAGACTACTTCAAATCCCGCGATAATGGCAGCTCGACATCGCCTCCCAGCAATCATGCTCATGCAGACCTGAATCCCAACGGTCATTTTGGCGGGATCCTGCCCACAGACCGCAGAAGAAATGCGACTCGCACCGCCGGATTCCTGACGGATGAAGTCGGCGACATTCCCAGTTCAGTGCCGATGATCGCGGACGACGGCACAGGTGTTCTGCCGGGCTGGTCCTATGACGGACTGGGAACTCCGACATGGCGTGTAGAGCGTGACTTTGAGATCGCCGGATTCCGTCAGATTGACCCGACGGTGGGCTACAGCAGTTTCAACACGATCGTGACGATGGACGGCCTTTTCGACTACCAGTGGGATACGGGCGTCAACAGCTCCGCTTTCATTGGTGCGACACCGTATTCGCTGGATCGCGGTGACATTTTCAACGTGCTGCCTGGTGAAGATCCGATTGCTCCGGACAGTCTGGAGAACAACAACAGCTTTGTGGGTGCCACGCGCCTGGGAACGATCAGCGGCAGTTACTCGGTCAACAACCAGGCGATCGGTGGCAACCTGAATGTGCACACCAAAACGGATCGAGACTATTATCGTTTCACAGCGGCTGGTACCGGGGATCTGACGGTCAACCTGAATCTCACCGATGCTCTCGGTGACGACATCGATTTCATGATCTATGAGATCAATCCGGCCCTGCAGACTGAAGAAGTCGCGATGTCTCGTGACGTGGATGGAACGACTCTGTACCTCACCGTGGCTGCCGGCAACAGTGGTTCCATCACCGTGCCTGTGGTGGCGGGTCGAGAGTACTCTATTGAAATTCTGGGCGGCGAACTGGAGAACGTCGGTACGACACTGGATGGCAAGCCATTTGTTTACGGCACGACCAGAGCCTACGATCTGACCATCGACGCGCCGGCATCCAGCGGTGGCGGCGGTGGCGGCGGTGGTGGTGGCGGTGGTGGCGGTGGTGGCACTGGCGGCGGTGGTGGTACTGGCGGCGGCGGTGGAGGCTCGCAGAACAACGGCGGGTCAAAACCGGGAACTCCGGATGTGCAGTCCATTGGTCCGGTGTCTCCGGATCCGCGTAACACCGCGTCCGGTTCCGTGACGATCACGTTTACCGAGGATGTAACGGGCGTTGATATTGCAGATTTTCGCCTGTCGAGAGACGGTGTGGACATTCCGCTGACTGGTTACTCGGTGACCGCGATTGCGGCCTTCCAGTACAGCATTGATCTGGGAGCATTGACGGGTGAACCCGGTGTGTATGCTCTGACGCTGATCTCGGCAGATTCCAATATCAGGGACACCGACACGAATCGGCTGACTCTGAAGGATGGATCCGGGGTCGAGGTGCCATCGAAGTCTGACATCTGGACAGTGGTCGTGACAGCCGATTCTACCGCGGACCTGCCGGATACGAATCCCGGCGATGGCCTCGCTCGCTCGATCACTGGCCAATTCAGCCTGCGGGCGGCGGTGATGGAAAGCAATGCCAGCTCGGGCAGCGACTTTGTGACTCTGCCGGCAGGCGTGTACCAGTTGTCGATTGGTGGCAGCGGTGAGGATCTGGCGGTTACGGGCGACCTTGACGTGACGGGTAACCTGACAATTCGCGGAGCCGGTGCCGGACTGACGTTCATTGATGGCGGTCTGCTGGACCGTGTTTTCCATGTGCTGCCGGGTGCTTCGCTGACGCTGGAAGCGTTGACCGTCCGCGGTGGCTTCGCCGGTGACGGTGGCGGCATCTACAATGCCGGGACGCTGACGCTGAAGGGCGTCAACGTGATTCGCAGTATTGCGGGCAATCAGGGTGGCGGGATCTACAATGACGGGACATTGATTGCCACCTCGTCGTCGATTTCTGAGAACGTGGCGGGTTCCCGCGGCGGTGGCATCAATAATCTGCGGGCGATGACCCTGATCAGCACCACTCTGGCTGACAACTACGCGGTGTCGCGAGGTGGTGGCCTGTATCTGGAGCGGGGGCAGACAGAACTGAACGCTGACCTCGTGAATGTGTCAGTGATTGGCAATGAGGCGGGATCCCGCGGCGGCGGTATCTTCAACGAATCGCCAGCCGTGCTGGCGCTCAGCAATACCATTCTTGAGCGCAATGCCACGGATGCGGATCTGCCGAATTCCACGGCTTCCACAAGTCGTGAAATCGGCGGTGGCCTGCGATCAGGTGGCTTCAATCGCATTCAGGTGCTGGATGCGTCGTTCGTCTCGGCGGCCTCCGCTGGGCTGCTGACGACAGACGTATTCGGTCGCGATGCGGCTCCGCTCAGCGACGTTTCCGAACCCCTGACTTACGGGTTGGGCAGTGGTGTGGGTGTTCATCCGCTGATTGTGGGCGGAGCAGCCGTCGATGCCGGCAGCAATCTGCTGTACCCGGTGACCGTCACCAGCCCGCTGACCAGCAAGCTGGACGGCGTAGACAATCCGCGATTGATTGACGGCAACCGCGACGGCCTGTTCGTGATTGACCAGGGAGCTGTCGAGTATTTTACGAATACTCCCGTGGCTCTGTTTACGGCGTCGCCGAATCCTGTGGCACTTGGAGAGACTGTCACATTCGACGCGGCGCGTTCCAGCCATCCGAACCCGTCGTCCGGGCGGCGCATTGTGAAGCTGGACTGGTTCTTCGATTACACTCCGGGCAGTACGGTACCTGACCTGACAACCGGCGGTGGCGTGCGTACGGCCACGAAGGTGTACAGCACGGCGGGTCGCAACAGCTATATCGTTCGACTGGTGGTAACCGATGATGCCGGCAACTCGGACTTCCAGGAGCAGCAGGTGCTGGTTGGTATTCCGACGAAGCCGGTGGTGACTCGGCCATTCGCCGTAACCACTGACACAACTCCGGAATTCCGCTGGACGGCCAGCCCGGCTCGTTACACCGTGACGCTGCGTCAGACCGGTGTGGCGGACCGCGTACTGGCAACAAATCTGGCGGCCACCACGTTTACGCCAACCGATGAAATTGCCCCTGGTGCCTACAGTGTGCTGATCACGGCCACCAACAACATGGGCAGTACCACCAGTGATCCGCTGCCCTTTGCGATCACCACGCTGGGGCTGACTGCCCCGGCTGACGGCACTTCGATCTTTGACGTGACGCCGATCTTCCGCTGGGTCAGCATTCCCGGGACATCGCGTTACGAGTTGAAGGTCAATCGGCTGCTGCCGATTCCGAAGTCGGATGTGATCAGTGAAGCTTTCATCGACCGGAACAGCTTCGAAGCGAAGGTGTCACTGGGGCTGGGAACATTTGAGTGGCAGGTGCGGGCATTTGATGCGGACGGTGGAGTTGGGGCGTGGAGCCCGTTGTCGCGATTCACAACGGCCACACCGCAGTTTGTGACCCCGCTGTCGCCGGGCAAGGATGGGGTGATCCGGGCCACCATGGACGACACTCCGACATTCTCGTGGACAGATCTGAATGCAGCCCGGTACGAGCTGTGGGTCAACCAGGTGGGCGGTCTGACGAAGATCATCTACCAGAACGCGGTTGTCGGCACATCGTTCACTCCGGTGACCCGACTGCCCAACGGCAACTTCGACGCGTGGATCCGCGCGTTGGCAGCAGACGGCGAGCCTGGTCTGTGGAGTCCGCGCCTGCGATTCCAGATGGACTATCGCCTCGGGCCGATTACCTACAGTCCGGTCGGAAACACCACGGATACAACGCCGGAATTTTCGTGGCAGGGTATCGAGGGTGCCAAAGAGTATGACCTCTGGGTTGATAATCGCACGACCGGAGTTCAGCAGGTCATTCGAGTGAAGGTGCCGCATGTGGCGGGTGCCGAGAAGATTACATTTACTCCCACCACGGCGCTGCCCACTTCCACCTATCGCTGGTGGGTCAAGGCTGTTGGTCCGGATGGACGATCGACGGCGTGGAGCCTTGCGAAGGACTTCCTGGTGCCGGTCCCGACCATCGTCAGACCGCGCGGCAACATTGGTACGAACCTGCCCCTGTTCACATGGACCGGTGTGCCCGAGTATGTGTCGTATGATCTGTGGGTTGATAATCTGACGACCGGCGCAAAGCAGGTGCTGCGAGTGACGGATGCGAAGCCATACAGCTTCCAGACAGTGCTGCCGTTTGAGAACGGCACGTTCCGAGCGTGGCTGCGTGGCTTCGACAAGAACAACAATGTGTCGCAGTGGAGCAGTCCGGTGGACTTCACCATTTCGGTGGGTGTTGGAGTCGCTCCGATTCTGATTTCACCCACTCGATTTGCCGGAGTCCGTCCGAACTTCTTCTGGCAACCGGGATCGAACGCGGTGACCTACGAGATTCTTGTCAAGGACATGACTCAGACGTCGCAGCCGACCGTCATCAACGCTCGGTTCATCAACGGTACCAGCTATACTTCGACGGTGAATCTGATTCAGGGTCGCAGCTATCGCTGGTGGGTGCGAGGCCTGGATGTGGACGGCAACGGGTTGCCGTGGAGCCAGCCGATGACCTTCACGGTGGTTTCCAGTGAGCAGCCGAATGTGGCCCCGGCGGGCGTACCGACGCTGGACGGAGCACTTGTGCCGGCGGTGTTTGATCTGCAGCAGGGCGTCTGGAATGGCGACGGGGTCCGCAGCTTCGTAACGGCTCCGACCGGCGTTGTGGCTCAGGTGGACCTGCCACTGTTTGAAGAACTGCAGACGACGGTCACAGAGGCTGTTGTGACGCAGCCTGCAGCCGTGGCCGAACCGGCGATCGACGATGTGATGGCAGCGTGGTCGGAAGTGGAGCTGGCGGAAGTGATTCCGATGCCGGCAGCCATTCCCGTGGCGGCTCCGGTCACATCCGAGAAGCCAAAGCAGGCCGGACTGCCCGGTACGGCGCTGGCGATGCTGGCGGGACTGGTGGTTAGTCGCCGCAATCGTCGCCGCGACGGTCAGGAAAGCTGACTGTCTGAGCTTCAGTTGAGCTGACAGAACGAATTCGCAACCCGGTGACGAAAGTCACCGGGTTGTTGTTTTGGGTGTGTGTGCAAGGGTTGGGCCGGGCAGGAGTGACGCCGAGGAGAAAACGGTAGCGTGGGCTTCAGCCCGGGCAACTGACGCACCCCTCCACATCAAAAATACTGCCTTTTTCAACCGGAGGAAGTCCGCCCCACACGCCCAAACCACTTTTGTCCCCTGCGTCAGGAATGCCCGGGCTACGGTTGGGTGGGCCGGCGGGGCCACGGGTGAGGGGGCCTTATCCGTTGTCGGCGGTGTTGGTCGCGGCGGGGGCGGGGTTTTCGGGGGCCGATTCGGCGGGAGGAGCCACCGTTTTGTACTCGCTGCAGCCCGCGGTCAGTCCCAGCAGAGTGCCGAAAGTCAGCATTGTCAGAAGAGCTGCGGCCTGTTTGGCAGCGCTGCCTGTTGGTGTGAACATCACGCGTATTCCTGATGACCGAGGTGTTTGCAATTTACGGAGTGCGACGGAGCTGAAGTTCATCAAACCACAGATCGTCGTTTGGAACATCCAGTCGCAGTTGCTGGAACACGCCGGCGGCATCCGGTACGAACTGCACAGTGCCCTCGGCAAACCACGCAAACGACTTCCGCCAGACGATCTTCCACGTGTCGTAGTGCAGATGCACCAGATCAGCCTGCAGTTCCGGGAAAGGGTGCAGTTGCAGTACAAGACCGCCATTTTCCAGAGTGACGGAAGCTGTACCGTACAACGGGCATTCAAACTGTCCGACATATGCGGCGAGGTCGTGTGACGGTTGAGTTCCGGCGACGACCGGTTCAACGGCCTTTTTGATCCGTTCATGGAATTCTTCGCGGCCACTGCGATCCTGTGCCAGCCCCTGCTGCAACCATTCGCCCGGCTGCCCGGGTTGTCCTGACAGGTACAGGTCGGCAATGGTCATGGTCAAAGCACTCCCGATGCCCGTCATGCTGTTGGTCAGCACCACAATGCCCAGTTCTTCTTCGGGAACCAGCAGCACCTGGGAATACATACCGTCATAGCCGCCACCGTGACCGACTGTCATCCGGCCGCGGTAGTCAGCCAGCATCCAGCCGAGGCCGCAGGAGCGGAAGTGTGTGGAGGGAATGCGGGTCTGGGCTGCGCGGCTGACAGGGATGATGGTGTGCGGGGTCCACATGCGGTGGGAGGACGCTTCCGAGAACAGTCGTTCGCCGTTGGGCAGTTGCCCACGTCGCAGCTGCAGTTGCAGCCATTTGGCCATGTCGTCTGAGCAGGAGATGATGCCCCCGGCAGCGGCCATGGTGTCCCAGTTGAACCAGTCAATCGGCTGATTGCCGGTCAGCATGGTTTTGTGGGGGCGAGCAGCATTTCCCAGCGCTGCGAGGTCTTTGACTGACAGCACGGTCCGCTGCATCTGCAGGGGCTGCAGGATGCGTTCAGCGATGAACTGCTGCCATGTCTGACCGCTGGCGGTTCGGATCACTTCGCCGGCGGCCAGAAACATCAGGTTGGAATAACCGTATTCGGCGCGAAAGCGATTTTTCAGGGGCAGGTGCCGGGCACGCTGCAGGACCTGCTGCGGTGTATAGGGAGTGCCCCACCAGAGCAGGTCGCCGCTGAATGTGCCCAGCCCGCTGCGATGACACAGCAGATCATCGATGCGCAGTTCGTGCGAGACCCACGAATCAGCGACCTGCAGCCATGGCAGATGCTGCTGAACGCGATCCTGCCACTGCAGTTTACCGGATTCCTGCAGCATCGCGACGGCGGCAGCGGTGAAGGCTTTGGTGTTGGATGCGATGGCGAAGACAGTGCTGCCATCGACCGGTTCCGGTTGACCCTGTTCGCGGAGTCCGAAACCTGCGGACAGGACCACCTCGCCCTGATGCACGACGGCGACGGACAGTCCAGGGACATCCCACTCCGCGCGTGACTTTTCGATCAGGGTTCGCAGGTTATCGGAGGTTGGTAGAGCGGTTTGATCGGCGGCAGCAGGAGCGTTCTGGCCACAGACGATCCGGGTAGAGCACAGGCTGAGGACGCACAGCAGCAGAATGCGAGCGATCATCGGTAGAATTCTATAACGGCTGGGTTGCAGAATTTTTCGGGGAGCGAGACTGAAGATTGTACCGCATTCCGCCGAGCGGGCCAGCGAAGCGAAAGTGGCCAGTGGCCAGTGGTCAGTGGTCAGTGGTCAGTGGTCAGTGGTCAGTGATCAGTGATCAGTGATCAGTAGTCAGTAGTCAGTGATCAGTTTTCGGGGGTTGGGGGTTGGGGGTTGGGGGTTGCGGAGGGAGGGGATTGCGGAGGGAGGGGGTTGCACTACGAATGGCACGAATGATGATTGCTTTCGATTCGAGTGTTTGGTGTTCCCGGTCTTTCTCGGACTCGAATCGATCCTTGATTTGCTGCCGGCACCTGATTTGATTGCGTTGATTGAGCTGCCAGGGGGGGGGCGTGGCGATTTTAGTCTTGCAGGCGAGGGAGCGGTTGTTGGTTGTTGGTGGGTACTGCCGGCAGTTCTGGCGGTGCTTTGCCTCGCTTCTGTGACGGTGTCAGGCCAAAAAAGCGATTGCTGCGATTGTCACAACGATGGTGGCAAGGATGAGTCCGATGATGACTTTGCCTGCCGTGTCGAGTGTTTTGTGGTCGGCATAACCTTCCGGAGCGGCGATGCATTTGGCACTGCCGGCGATGTTCAGGAGCGGGACGATCAGTCCGAGGACCCACCAACCGCTGTAGCCCTGATTCTGCAGTCGCTTTGCCGTCACCCAGATTGACAGGATCTGGTAGGCCAGCAGCGGCAGAGCGATAAACAAAGTCGCTCCAGCACCAGTTGCCGCCGTCCCGCCCAGCGCTTGGCCCAGACCGAAAGTCAGCAGGAGCGCGAGAATGTATCCGCCAAACAGATACGCGAAGTATGGCAGGCGTCGCAGGCCTCCATAGACTTTCGTGATAGCCGGCTCAGCCACCACGTCGACACTCGCAGCAACTTCGAACGGATTGTACTGACTCACTGTTTACTCTTTTGAGAACGACTGTGTTTGGACCATCAGGAACTTCAGTGGCGGCCACGTACTCGTTGGGCCGAACATCACCAGTCCACAGGGGTGAGGGGGCATAGAGAGTCGG
>CAITYU010000141.1 GCA_903896675.1 uncultured Planctomycetaceae bacterium | reverse complement strand
TGCTCACCTGTGTGGCCGGTCGCTGCGGACGTGGTGGTCGTGGCATGCGGCGGGACGCTGTCCGGAGCCCGTCCGCATCGGACGCTCGCAGCTGTGGCGGCCGGATGGAATCGTGGCATGGGTGGCGGCTGGGTGGCCGGCCAGAAAAGCCTGGGGCTGGCTGCCTGAACGCCCAATGCCACCCATAAATTGTCAGGCACGAATCGCCGGATTCTGCCTGAATTGCACCATCGGAAAGTCTGCGTTGCGGGTAGAATGCGAGCCGTCGTTAAGGATCTTTCAGCCATCGGAGCATTCGTGAGTCTGCCATGACGAGTATCGAGCACTCTCTCGTCTCTCCCGGCACAGTAGTGCGTATCTTCAGCGATGCTGAAACGCAGCAACTGATCTCGGACTGGCTGGCTGTGTTCGGCCGGAACCGCAAAGGCTTGAACACGAAAAGTTACCTGTGGCACGTATTCAGTGGCGGGCGTTACCCGAGCGTCGACGGCAAAGCGGCGGTTGATGCGTACAGGCAGCAGACAGGTGCCGAGTTCATTGTCCTGTCGAACAACCGCGACGTCGCGTTCCTCACCGAGTTGCAGCCGGAGCGCTCGTCGCTGATCGACTACTATGTGTTCCCGCCGAATCTGGCGTGGACGATGGCGGTCACGCACGAGGCTGGCTGGCTCGGTCCGTACTTCGCCCTCCACCCGAACTACTCGGCACTGAACGCGGCCAACCAGGCCCGGCTGCGGAAATCAGCCGAAGCCGCGAACGCCCGGAAGAGAGGTTGGTGCTGAGCCGCCCGGACGTCGAGCGAGGCGCTGCAGGAGACGGCGGGAACGTTCTGAGTTGCTGCCTGTAGCCGAACATGTCCCGGCCGTTGCTGAGTCTGGTTGTGCGGTGGTGCAGCCCAGGCCGCGGGAGTCGCGATGGAGCGCAATTAACTCCAGCGGGACCCGAAAACTGGTGCCCGGTGATTGACGTCCGTGGTATGCGACAGCGTCAGATTGATCCGTCGCCTCAGGAACTGCAGTCCGGTTTTGATCAGAAAAGCCTGCGCCGTGCCGATGTCGATGGCGGAAAATCTGCGATCGGGAGCGGATCTGTGCGGAGAGTGCATTCCCTGACAGCGGCAGATCATTCGGGCAGCACACCCGGAGTTTGGTGTGGTTCAGGTGGACGCCGAACAGGACCGTCGCCTTGGGATTCGAAGGACACGCGAGGGAAGGAAACGAGCGCCTGCCCTGGTGGCGGTCAGCGGGTTGCTGAAAACGGCGGCAACGAACGTGCTGTTCCCGCATCTGAACATCTGAGGAAGAAACAGCGACAGGGAGAATCTGGCACCAACCAAACGCCCGTTCCCGTGCCCCGATTTCCGACCGGGTGCATGATTTCAGCCTTCTATCGATTCAACTCTTGCGAGCTGTGGGGCGTTCGGCAATCGAGATCCCATTCTCAATCCGATCACCGGGGTAGAGGATCACTCGATTGCCTTCTTCCAGACCTTTCACAATTTCAGCGTCGTTATCGTTGCGGCGTCCCAGTTCAACCTTTGTGAGTTTTGCACGGTTTCGCTGGACAACGAAGACCGCCCAGTCGTCGCCGATACGGAACAACGCTCCGGTGGGAACCGTGAGCACGTTATCGGACTCCCATTCCACAATCGCCGCTTCGACACGATAGCCATCACCAAGCGGCGGACGAGATTCGGGAGCGTCAGCGAAATCGATGATCACATTGACCCGCTGTTCCTCGATTCCGAGTGCCGATACTTTCGTAAAGGCAGACGGCTCAATCAGTCGGACTCGCGCGGCGATTGATTCGCTGCCGCCCCATTGTTCCAGCATCACTCGGCCGCCTGGGCGAATCCGAACAGCGTCGCGGGACAGGACATCAACCTCGACTTCCAGATCAGCCGTATCGCCAATTTCAAGGATTTGATCACCTGGATTCACAATCGTCGCGCTCTCCTGAAAGACACGCAGCACGCGGCCGGAGATTGGAGACGTCAGCGGGAAGCTCCAGTCGCCCGACGGTTTGCCATCGGTTCCGTGAGTTAACGCGGCCCTCGCGACCTCGAGTTCAAAACCGGCAATTTCGACTTCGAATCGACTTGCCTCGTATTCGTTCCCGGCCTGCTGGAGAGCCACCTTGAGATTGTCCAGTTCCTGCTGCGAAACGGCATTTCTGTCAGCCAGTTTTTGAATCCGTCCGAATTCCGTTTCAGCGTGATTCAAGGCGACTTTAGCGGAATCAAATCGCGGGTTCGCCTGCCCCAGCCGTGCCTCTGCCGATTTCACTCTGGCTTCCGCCTGGGCAATTGCGCGCGGGTCGAGCAACGTGGGATCGGCGGGTTCGATTGTCGTGAGTTGGGTTTGATGAGCAACCACCGGATCGCCGGGCTTCAGGCGGATACGGACAAGCCGACCACTCAACGGCGCTGACACAACATAGCGTTCGCGAATACGGGTTCGACCATCGTCGGTAATCGTTACGACCAGTGGTCCTCGGCGAATTTCGGCAACGTCGACCGCTACGGGACGCGGCAACAGGGCGAGCGTCACGGCGGCCACCACAAGCAGCACGACAACGATCACAAAAACACGCTGCGAAAACAGTTTCATAAATCAGTCCTGGCCTTTCAGCACAGCGAACAGGTCCAGCCGATCCAGTCGCCTGCGAACGATGGCCCCGGAGATCACGGCAGCGATCAGCACAACGATGGCCGCACGAGCGTACGTTGAAGGGTAAATCACCAATGGAATTCGAAACACGTCCGTATGAATGGAACGCGAAGAAAGCCACGCCATGCCATATCCCATCAACAGACCCACAGGAACAGCAACGAGCGTCAAAATCGCCAACTCACCCAGTAAAACTGCTGAAATCTCTGCTTTGGTAAACCCCAGCACTCGCATCGTTGCCAGTTCTCGGTCGCGCTCCGACAAACTGATCAACGCTGTGTTGTAGACGACGCCGGCCGCAATCACGATCGCGAAGCCAATCACGAATCCCTGCATCCGCAATTGATTCTCGCCGACGGTATCCAGAAAGCTCTGAATTGATGCAGCATTCGCGGTCACTCCGACAACACGCGGCGTTGCCTTCAGCTCTGCGTAGAGTTCATCGAGGTGCTTTGAATCCACAGACATCCACGCGCCGGACACCAGCGGGCCTTCCTCAGCCAGTTGATTCACAAACGGCTGCAGCGCGAAGGCGTTGGTGCCGGAAAGATCGTCCACCGTTCCTACGACTCGAACCTGAACCGTTGGTCGCTTGCCTTCCAGCACATCGACGGTGACATACTCGCCAACCTTCACCTGCAGCAATTCGGCCAGCCTGGCGGAAAGCACCAAGCCATCATTCCGCAACGGTGGTTCGTCGCCGGATTGCGCAATCACACGAAAGATCTTCCGGTCCGGTGCCATCCCCAGAATCGACAGCCGCCGCGAACGAGGTCCGGAGTGCACTCGGACCGGCAATGCTCGAAAAGGTTCAACGGTCACCACACCCTTCATATGATGAAAATCGAGAATTGCATCCGTTGCTGATGGTTCCGCGAGATTAATCCACAGGTCCTGCCGCTGCACGTGGCGAAACTGAAAATCCACGATGAAATCCAGAGCATCAGCAGCATAGTGCCCCAGCACCATGACCCCGGCCGCCATGGCGATGCCGAAGATCGAGAAGGACGTCTTGAGCGGTCGACGACGAATCTGACGCAGGATCATTCGCCACGTCTGGGGCAACCACCGCTGCAGTCCAAACTTCTCAATAAACGACGGGCGATATTCACCAGGAAACTTTGGTCGCATCGCTTCTGCCGGTGGCAATCGACTGGCCGACCACAAAGACCCGATCGTTCCCGCTATCGCCGCGACGGCAGAAATCAGCGTTGTCAGGACGGCTGTCACCCAGTCCATGTCGAACTGAAAGATCGGGAAATGAAAGAAGCGAGTGTACATCTGAGTGAGTCCATGCCCCATCCGGATTCCCAGCCCTGTACCGACCAAAACACCCACGGCCACGATGATCGCCACAAACCCAAGATAGTGCGAAGCGACTTCACTGTTGTGGTAACCAAACGCCTTCAGTGTCGCGATCTGTTCTCGCTGCATGTCAATGAGCCGCGTCATGACAATGTTCAGCAGAAACGCGGCAACAGACATGAAGATGATCGGCGTCACCAGCCCCATTGCCCGGAGTTGGCTGATTTCATCCGTGATGAATCGATGTGACATCTGATCGACTCGACCAAAGCTGCCGATGCCGCCCCAGTCAGCCAGCAAATTGTCCACCTGCCGAATTACGTCCGCTTCCATGGCACCGTGCATGAGTGTCAGCGACAGATCATTACACGCGCCGTCCATGTCGAAGGCGGCTTCCATTTCCGTGACGGGCATCCAGAACACACCGAACCGCTTAAAATCCGGCAACATGTCTGCCGCATTCATTTCGACGATGTACTCGGGCGACAGCACAATGCCGACGATTCTGAGTGTCCTCAGTCGTCCATTGAGAATGGCGTCCACAGTGGCCCCCGGTTGAAATCCGTGAGCGTTGGCGAAAGACTCTCCCACGACAACCTCCAGTCCTCCGGTTTCCGGCATGCGACCTCGCCGAAGATACAGCTGATTGAGTCGCGGCGGCTGATGGTCGGGAATGGAAATCAGGCGCCCGACAGCGGGCTCACGCAGTCCTGCGACAATCAGATTCACAGACTTCACGATTCGCGGCTACGCACGCGCGACGCCGGAAATGTCTTCGACTCGCTGCTGCAGCGACAATGGACCTCGCTTGAAGCTGGCAAACACTTCGGCGAATCGGAATCGCTGATAGTAAGTTTCTCGAGTGGCCTGAAGTGATCGCAGTGTGCTGAGCGACATCACGGACATCGCGATTCCACTGGCGATGACCAGTGCGATGGCGATGGACTGGCCTTTCATCACCCACAGATTGCGCAGCAGTTTTCGATGGATAGCGCGCATGTTACCACACAATCTCCGAGGCCGGTCGTTTCCGTTCGTTGCGTCGGATTTCGGAGACTCGACCATCAGACAGGCTGATCACTCGGTCTGCCATTTCGGCGATCATGGCGTTGTGAGTGATCACAGCGGTTGTGGTTCCCAGTTCACGATTGATCCGTTCAATGACCTCCAGCACGACGATGCCTGTTTTGGCATCCAGAGCGCCTGTGGGCTCATCGCACAGCAGGACATCCGGACGTTTAGCGACAGCCCTGGCAATCGCGACTCGTTGTTGTTCGCCACCCGACATCTGAGCCGGGAAATGATCAACCCTTGCTTCAAGTCCGACGAGTGCCAGTGCTTCGGCCGGGTCCATGGGGTTGTTGGCGATCTCCGTCACCAGCGCCACGTTCTCTCGCGCTGTCAGGCTGGGGATCAGATTGTAGAACTGAAACACGAAGCCAACGTGGTCGCGACGAAACTGGGTCAGTTCCCGGTCAGTGGATTGCGTCAGATTCTGATCCAGAAAATGCACTGACCCGGTCGTGGGCACATCAAGCCCGCCCAGAATATTCAGCAGTGTTGATTTACCACTCCCTGACGGCCCCAGCAGTACGACAAACTCGCCTCTGTAAAGGTCCATCGTCACGCCCCGCAGCGCATGGACGCTGACTTCACCCATGCGATACACCCTGGTGATGTCGCGGGCGGAAAAAACAGGACCGGCAGCGATGGCCGAGGAGTTCATTGCGAGTCCTGATCTTCAGGCGAACACCTGCCCTCTGCCAGTCGTACGGCATCCCGATGTCGAATCGTACTCAGGATGTTCGAGGATGTCGGGCTTGTGGGTTGAGAAAACCGGCAGTCGAGAGATTTCTCATCGCTGGATTTTCATTCCCTCGCAAGTGTGCGACGCGTCGTCAGAATTGCTTCAATGGACTCTACACACAGACTTGCGTGTCAGTTTTGGCTTATGGCTATCGTGGAACGATCTGCAGAATTGGCACGTTTGATGTCGCAGACATGATGATGTGGCCGTTCGTCCGCCTGCGCTGCGGCTCAAACGCGACGACGCACGATGACAGACCATCGCGCTCGACACATCAGCAGGGAACGAGACAATGCTGAGAATGCAGACGGCTCCTGGTACTTGCGTAACAGTGTGTGCGGTTGGGACATGCGGCAGGTCAGACAGCAACTGGTTCCGTCGGAGAATCATTGAATTCGAAAACAGGGTTCTTCACCCGAATCTGTGGGTAAAGAGTGTGGTTTAAAAGCTCCGCTCGGGTTCAGCAAACGGGGCTCGGGCCGTTCATGGGAGGTCCAGCACACCAGCCTCCCTTTGTTCAGGGAGGAAAACACCTCGCGGATCTGTCACGATACAGTTGTAAACGAAAGACCATGACTGGGAGCCCGCGAGATGCAACTGCAAGCGATCCTGAGCAGGGTCCGGAAATTCACGGGATACGAGTACGAAACCGTGACGTTGTCTCAGGATGGCAAGCATGACATGACACTGACGTATCGCTGGTTTCCGGCCGAGTGGGGGTGGCGGTTGAGTTGGGCGGAAACGGCAGCCGCTGTTCACACGTCATGGCAAACAGTCTTCCGCAGTGTTCGATCTGCTGTGATGTGCCGCAGGAACGCATGAAAGCGTCGTTGGGCCGATTCTTCCGCCTGTTGAAAGAGGATAATTGCAGACGGATTGATTATGCGGTGAGTGACAAATGACTTCACTTCGAGAAATTGTGAAGCACAACCTGAAGGCAGTGCGAGCATGGCTGTCACGGGAGGGCTTCCAGCGGTTCCGGGAATACAGCTCTCCGGCGTGGGCAGGCAAGTTCCCTGACGAGTGGACAGACCGAACCATGCGGTGAAGGCTCCAGCCATTGATGTCGGTGGCGGAGATGCTGCAACGTCACAAGCCGCTTCTGCTGGATTGGTTCCGAGCCCGAGGGGAGTTTTCAGCAGGTTGTGTGGAGTGCCTGAATGGCAAGGCGAAATTGACGATGAAAAAAGCCTGTGGATTCAAGTCGTATAATGTGGCGGAAGTCGCACTCCTGCATACGCGTGGGAAGCTGCCGACCCCGCAAGTCACCCACAGGGTCTGGTAAAGAGGCTCTTCTTCTATTGCGCAGGCTTCAGCCTCTACCCACACTAATCCCGGATGGACCAGTTAACGGAATGGGATCTGGTAGTTCGCTGCTTGTCCCGAGCCGGGTAGCGGTGTAGTATTGCTGCTGAAGGCGAATATTCGGGAGAGTTCGTATTCTGGTTCCCGATGTGCAGAGCAAGGGAGGGGCTTGAAAGCCTCTGATGAGTTGCGCCCTGCTGCAGTGATTCCCGCTGTGCTGATGTTGGAATCGCTTCATTTGGCCGTTGTGTAGATCGGCCCCGGCAGTTGTGTGAGCGTGCGCGCACGGTGTGTGTCAGGCGGAAAAAAGGTGAGGAATATGTCTGTAAAAGCTGGTGTTTGGATCGATCATCACAGGGCAGTGCTTGTTCGAGTGACAGATGCGGGTGAGGAGATCACTGAGATTGAATCTGACGTTGAGAAGCCATTCTCGTTACCGGCTGGTTCCGGCTCAGGCTCTGAGCATCCGCAGCATTATCTGTCGGAGATCAAGCAGGAGCACAAGTTTATGAATCAGCTGAACGGCTACTATGATGAGGTGTTGAAGGCACTTCACGGTGTCGAGTTGCTGTTGATCTGCGGGCCGGGAGAGGCGAAGGGGGAGTTTCGAAAGCGGTTGGAATCGAAGCATTTTCCGGCAAAAACGGTTGATGTCGTGACGGCCGACAAGATGACGGATCCTCAGGTTGCTGCGAAAGTTCGAAAGCACTTTGAGGACTTGCGGGCTCACGGTTGAGGAAACGTGTGACGCACGCTGCGGGGCAGGAATGACGCTGGGGAAGAAAGTCGGCTTGAGGTGTCAAGCCGACTTCCTCCGGTTGTAGAATGCCGTTTGTTCAGGGATGGGATTGGCAAATTGCCCGGTGGCATGCCCGGGCTGCCTGTTGGTGGCTGGTGGAAGTTCGGTTGGTTCCGGCATCGGACAGAGCCGCCGGATTTTGCGGCAAATTGTCAATGCTGTCTGAGTTTGCGGCGGCTGTTCGTGCAACTGCTGTCGGCTATGGTTACACTGCGCGCTGTGTTCACGGTTCAATGAACTGGCCGGCGTCTCAGGTCTCCATGAAGTGGGCGTAATGATGAAGTCCCGGATTACTGTACTGACTGTTTTTGCGGCAGTGCTGGTGCTGGGCGTGATGTGGCTGCGAGGCAC
>CAITYU010000140.1 GCA_903896675.1 uncultured Planctomycetaceae bacterium | reverse complement strand
GGTGGTACCCGAAAAGTCATGAAGATCTCGGAAATCACCGGTATGGAGGGTGAGAATATCACCATGCACGATCTGTTCGTTTTCAAACAGACAGGTCTGAATGCTGATGGAATTGCCTCCGGAGTCTTCATGAGTACCGGGATCCGCCCACATTGCCTCGAACACCTCGAATCCATGGGCATTCGCCTGTCTCCGGGACTGTTTGACCGACGCTCACTGATGACCTGCTGAACTGGCTGGCCGCCAAAGCGAACCGCGAGACATCGGGGGGGGGATCATGGGACTGAATCTGTTTGTCGTGTCGACATTCTTTGCTGCGATCTTCTGTGTCGTGGCCCTGTATTCTCTGGCCTCGGACGTTCTGTTTCGCGATCGACAGAAGCTGCGCAGTCGCATCGAAGAAGAGCTCCGCGGTGCTCAGCGAACCCGGGCAAAAAGCTCGATGCTGCGGCAGATGAGCCAGGCAGATCTGCATCAGTTGATGGATGCTTCTGAGGATCATCGCACGTGGCACGAAAAAATCCGCGATATGCTCGATCAGGCCGGGCTTACAACAAAGCCCGCAACTCTGTATCGTCACATGGCACTCGCCGGAATTGTCGTCGCGGTCCTCGCGTTCCTGCTTCGCGGCAGCATCCTGCTGGCGCTGCCGGCCGGTGCTGCCGCTGCAGCCATACCGCTTGTCCGCGTGAGATTTCTCAGAGACGCACGCCAGTGTCAGTTGCGAGCCCAGTTGGCGGATGCCTTTGAGCTGATGAGCAGCACTTTGCGGGCTGGACAGTCCATGACCCAGTCCATGCAGGCGGTGGCCGTCGACTTCCCCGCTCCCATCGCCGAAGAATTCATGCTGTGTGCTGAACAGCAGAACCTGGGACTTGATCCGGAAATCGCCATGCGACAGCTGGCCCGACGCTGTGGCATCATCGAACTGAAAATCTTCGTCGTTGCCGTCCTTGTCCAGCGACAGGTCGGGGGGAATCTGAGCGAAATTCTGCAGGGATTGTCCCACGTTGTTCGCGAACGATTCCGCATCATGGGCCTGATTAACACACTCACTGCGGAAGGTCGACTGCAGGCTCTGATCCTGATGGCACTGCCACCCTTCCTCCTCCTCATCATGATCTTTCTCAACCGTGACTATACCCAGAGCCTGCTGGATCATCCCGAACTGCTGATCGGCATGGGCGTCAGCATGGGACTTGGCTGGCTGTGGATCAGAAAAATCGTCAATTTCGACTTCTGAAGAAGGGACCTGAAGATGTGGGTGCCCGTACTGTTTGCCGCCGCCATGGCCAGTGGACTGACCGGTCTGCTGTACATGCTGCTGAAAAAAAAGACCGAACAGACCGAACAGCGACTGCGATCGCTCAGCGTCGAGCCCGGTTCCCCCGATGATCCGCAGCTGGTCGAGAATATCCGGCAGATTGTACAGACCACGCTGCCGAAAGTCGGTCAGACGCTGCTGCCGAATGACGCCGAAGAACGCTCCAAACTGGCCACCAGACTGCTGCACGCCGGACTTTACAGCCCCAGCGCCATGACACTGTTTCTGGGTATCAAATTCCTGCTCATCGCCGGACCACTCGTCACCTCCATTCTGATCGCAATCCTTGGCTTTTTCCCCATGGAAAAAGCCCTGATCGGTGGCTCCATGGCCGGTGTCTTCGGGTTGATCGCCCCCAGCTTCTGGCTGGACCGCCGCAAGTCCATTCGCCAGACAGCACTCCGCAGATCTCTGCCCGATGCCTGTGATCTGATCGTGATCTGTCTGAGCGGTGGGCTGAGTCTGATAGCGGCCGTCGCCCGCGTCGTTGAAGAGCTGCAGGCCGCACACCCGCTGCTGGCGGCCGAAATGCGCATCGTCGAACGTGAAGTCCAGCTCGGAACACGACTTGCCGAATCACTGCAGAAGTTCGGCAACCGCTCAGATCTGCCCGAACTGCAGAACCTGGCCGCCGTCGTCATGACCGCCGAAAAATACGGATCCAGCATGGCTCGCACCCTCGACAAGTTCTCCGAAGGACTGCGACTGAAACGACAGCAGTACGCCGAAGCCATGGCTCAGAAAGCCGCGACCAAAGTGCTGTTCCCAACCCTGCTGTTCATCTTCCCAGCCATCCTGCTGGTCATCCTTGGGCCAGCCATGATTCAGGTGAATGAGATCTTCGGAAATCTTGAAAAATGACTTTCCGGTAAATCTGCTGGCGGATTCAGTCCGCTCCCGCTGCCTTTTACCTGCAGAACTTTTCGAATCCCGCTCTTCGGACATTCCGTCATGCAGACTCGTACCATACTTGTTGGCGCTTTTGCTGTAATCTTCGGCCTCGTGTCTGCCGTTGGTGCCTTCGTCTCACAGCGTCGCGCCGGGGAAGACGTACCCACACTCGAGGTCGTTACCTCCACCGCAGATCTGCCATGGGGTACGGTCATCGAACCCCTGCATCTGAAGGTCAGCCGATTTCCCGCGGATGCCATCCCTGAAGGTGCTGTTCGCAGAATCGAAGATGCTGTGGGACGCACCTCCCGCGATAACCTCGCCCGCGGTGAATTGCTGCTCAGCACCAGACTTACCGAACCCGGCGTCGGTCGCGGACTGCCACCGCTGATTCCCAAAGGCATGCGTGCCGTGTCCATCCAGACTCCCAACGTCAGCTCAGGCGTCACCGGGTTTGTCATGCCCGGAAATAAAGTCGACGTGGTGCTCACCATGCACGGCTCAGGGCATGAAGACACCTCAGGTGGCGGACGCACCATCACGCTGCTGCAGAATGTCACAGTGCTGGCAGTCGATCAGAATATTGAAGCCCCCAACGAGAACATGATGGACCTCAAACAGATGCGGACCGTCACACTGGTCGTCACACCTCAGCAGGCCCAGGAACTGGACCTCGGTCAGAATAAGGGAGTCCTCAGACTGACTCTGCGGAACCCTCTCGATGAAGCGCTGACCGATGTTTCACAGATCACCGTGTCTTCGCTGACCAGCGAATACCGTGGCGTGGAAGATTCGGCCGCCACATCGGATGTCACCGGAGTACTGGCTGAGAAAAATCAGCAGTCACAATTGCCAGCCACGGAAGCTCAGACGGCCGCACTGCAACTGACAAAAAAACCTGCCACCAGCTCTAAGCCATTCAACGTCCTGATGATTCGCGGCGGGGCGATTTCACCCGTGGTGATGGTCCCCAGAAACTGGCAACCACCGGCCGACAAACAGCCGCAGAAATCTGATTCCGAACGCACACCGCCAGACATGACAGACGGCGATGTGGCCACACCCAAACTGGTGACTCTGCAGTAAACACTCCGGACAGTCCGTGAATTCACGGTCATGGGAAGATGACCGTCAGCCGGGCTGTCGGAAACCCCTTTTCGGCAGCCCGGCACTTTACCCCCGCAATCCCCGGATCATTCCCATGCTGAAATCCCGAAACCTGCGATCGAGAAACGGCCGGCAACGGAATCACAAGGCACCGGCAGCTCAAAAACGCTGCGGTGCCGCAGCCGTGGAATTCGCTGTTGTTCTGCCTGTACTTGTTGTCATGCTTGCCGGAACGGCAGATTACGGTCGATTTGCCTCCACCGCCGTCGCTGTCTGTAACGCATCCCGCGCTGGTGCGGGCTATGGCTGCATCCACCCCTGGGACAGCTATACCTCACAGTCCTTCATGACCACCTGCAAAGCCAAAGTGGAAGAAGAATTCAGTGCAGTCCCCGGCTTCAATGCACAGAACCTGAGCGTCCAGATCACGTCCGAAGGCGAATGGCCGCACGGTCGTGTCCGTGTTGTTGTGTCCTACCCTTTTCGCACCGTTGTCAACTGGGGCTTCATCCCCAATTCGATCCCCATCTCACGCACGACTGTGCTGCCGATGGTTCGATGAATGACCGCTGCTCTCCCCTGCTGACAGGGACTGTCCATGCTTATGCACTCGACCAACCGTCAATCCAACAGCAGAAACCGCCGTCGCGGTGCCGCCATGCTCGAAGCCACCGCCATTATGGGGGCGTGGACCGTCATGTTTGTCGGTATCTTTGACTTCGGCAGTGCGACGCTGCGACGCAACCTCGTCTCTCACGTCGCTCGCCAGGTTGTCAGGCTGGCCATTGTTCGCGGAGCAGATGCCGGACCTGAGCTGCCTGTCTGGGGTCCAGCCACTCAGACTTTTCAAGTCAGTGATAATCACCCCATCGCCAATACTCTGCGACCAATTGCCGGTGGTTCAGCCACCAGCAGTTTTCAGGTGCAGCTGGAATGGATCGATGGCGGAAATGCGTCTGAACAGCGCGTTCGAGCGACCGTCACAGGCCGGTTCAGTTCACTTTTGGGAGTCGTAGTGGGCAGCAAAAACGTCCCACTGCAGGCTCGCTCCACCATGCCGATCGTTCACTGATCAGGAGAATTCAGCGTGCGCCAGATCCTGCAGCCCGCAAAACTTCGCCAGCCACACTCGCGACAAGGCACTGTCCTGATCGTCACCGCCATCGGCGCTGCCGCAATGGTTGGTATGCTGCTGCTGATCGTCGAAACCGGGATGGTGATGGACACCCGCCGCCGTGCTCAGAATGCCATCGATTCGGCCGCTCTTGCTGCCGCTCAGGCACTGGTTCGGCAGATGTCCGGTTCCTCCGCTACCGCTGACGCCCAGCAGTTCATTCAGCAGTACAACAATCTCACCGGTGGCACAGTCAGTCTGCACATGCCACCCGCCACCGGACCCTATGCAGGTCGTTACGGCTACTGCGAAGCCGTCATCCGGATGCAGTCTTCGAACACGCTGTTCAGCTCGTTCGCCAGTTCTGTCGCTCCCACTGTCAATGCTCGGGCTGTCGCTGGATACCGTTCCGTTTCATCACCCGAAATGATCATCGCCCTCGACAAAGGTTACTCCCCTGGTCTCAATTGCGTTGGGAATGGACAACTGGTCATTGACGGTGGAGTCATTACGAATTCGCAGGGCTGGGGCGTGGACGAAAACGGGGCCTCGGTCCCCGGAGCCATCAACGGCTATGCCGGAAACATCGGGTCAAATGGTACGTTTCGCGGACGCAGTTTTCGCATCTG
>CAITYU010000139.1 GCA_903896675.1 uncultured Planctomycetaceae bacterium | reverse complement strand
CAGCAGGTGCAGTTGTGCGGACAGCGGCAGTTCGGAGTCAGCGGAATTCAGAGTGCAGCCACTGAATGTGCGACAACGGCCAGGCAGATCGAGTTCACCGGCCGGTCGGGCAGGATCGAGAACCTGAACGGCCCGTGCGACAGGCTGAGGACTGAGATCAGGGGGGATGTCACAGACGTCGGCGATGGCATCAATGAGTACCTCGGCAGGCACCGCCACTGATGTGCGGCAGGCGAGGAACAGCGCAGAGGCGTTTTGCTGTGAGGGATCCGGGGGACTGATGAGGTCCGGTCCGGTGAGTGTTGCGGATGAGCGTCCCCAGGTTTCACTGAGCACCATCCGGCGGAGGATCGCGCGCAGGCTCCAGTGGCAACTGACGAGCTCTTCCGCCAGTGCCGTCAGCAGTTCAGGATGGGTGGCGGGATTGGTCAGACTGAGGTCATTGACGGGTTCGATCAGGCCGCGTCCGAACAGGTGCTTCCACAGACGGTTGGTGATGTTGCGAGCCAGAGGCGGTGGGGATCCGGAGGTGAGCCAGTCGGCGACGGCCGAGCGATGATCACCGTCGGGGCTGAGGTCACGAAGTCCCGGGATTCGCGGCGTCGCTGGTTCTCCGGTACGCAGGTTCGTGACGGATCCGCGTCCGGTGAACTGCACCATGCGACCCCGATCCAGCGGTGCAAATACGGCGGCAAAGCCATGGAAGTCATCCTGTGTCCAGCGATCGAGGGGATGATTGTGGCAGTTGGCGCAGCCAAGGCTGAAACCAGCACAGGCCTGTCCGATCAATTCGGCATGGCTGCGGGCGTCTGCAGTCATACGGCTGAAGCCGGCAGCACCATTGGTGTGGGAATCACCGGAGGCCAGCAGCAGTTGCCGAACAAGCTGATCCAGCGGTCGATCCTCGGCCACAGCGGTTCGCAGCCAAACGGATGAAGCGTGGAAGGCTTCCGGTTCATTTGGCAGGGAGTGCAGTTGCAGTAATCGTGCCAACTGCAGTGTCCAGTAGTCAATGAATGGCTCACTGGCAAGGAGCTCGTCGACGAGGCGATGTCTGAGTGCGGGTGAATCGCTGGCCAGCAGTTGCTGAATGAGTTCGGGCGGTGGCAGTTTTCCGGCAAGTTGCAGGTAGAGTCGGCGGAGCCAGATCTCGGGCGCTGCCGGGCCGGCGGGATGCAGGGCCAGTTGCTGCAGCGTTTGATTGATGTGTCGGTCGATCAGGCTGTCAGACTGCTGCAATCCTGCCTGGGGTACAGTGGACGGCGAAAACGGAACCAGGGCCCGAAAGAGCGTGGTCTGATTGAGATAGCGAATGATCAGGTGGTGCAGTCCGGGTCGCAGAACGGTGACGATGTCGGAGTCTGAAACGGTGATGGCCGATGTGTCGGTGGATGTGATGCGACAGAAGCGGGTAACATCAGCGGACGATCCATCGTGGAATTGTGCCATGATTCTGAGTGGCGCAGTGGCTGGAATGGTCGTGGCGGAGTAATTCTGAGGTGTGACGATCAGCGCGGTGGGCGTGCGCGGAGTGCCTGGGGGAGCACCGCTGCGGATCCAATTGAGCAGCAGCGTGGCTGCGGGTCCGGCGGGATCGAGGATTTGTCCGCCGCCATGTTCAAGCTGGCCGCAGGCTTTTCTGAGCAGCAGGCTGAGGTGGGGTTGAGTGAGGTGGACGCGACGGCTGTGTCGTTCGAGTGTGATGGCCTGAAAGTCGGCGGCCGGGTCAGCGGCGAACAGGGACAGTCGGAATTCGCCGCGT
>CAITYU010000138.1 GCA_903896675.1 uncultured Planctomycetaceae bacterium | reverse complement strand
CTCCCCGAGGATCCGCCCGATCGGCTGTACGCAGGCCGCTCGGGCATTTTTATTGAGGCCCCCGACGCGTGGATGCCTCGCCCACCAGAGAACTTAGCTCAAACATCCGGCCGCGGGTTGCTTTTTTGCCCCGCAGACTGCTGAGTCCGTGTCCATTGCGCCCCCGCTCCCCGCCCCCGCCGGGCTCAGACAGTCCCGCAAAGGAAACAGCAGGGAAGGAAACGCAGAAGGAAATTCCGTGCAGTCAATTTTTCTGAAGGAGACGCGGGGGAAGGAAACGAGCGCCTGCCCCGGTGGCGGTCAGCAGGTTGCTGAAAATGGCGGCAACGAACGTGCTGTTCCCATCTCGGTCCACATTGATCCGTGCGATCTGCTGTTCATCGACACTCGGCACACCGCGGATCAGTTGACGAACGAGTTCCATCGCCACGCCAGCAAGGTCCGTCGCTGGATTGTGCTGCATGACACGCAGATCTTCGGCGAACGCGGAGAAGACGGCGGCCCAGGGCTTCTGCCAGCCGTGCGGCGATTCCTGAACGAGAATCCGGAATGGTCCGTCGTCCATCACACGCAGACGAATCACGGACTCACGGTCCTCAGTCGCGATCCACGCGATAAGCCGGTGTTACCGAGCACCATCACAATGGCGGCGAACTTTACGAAGTCCCTTGCGGCTCATGTGGCCGATGGCCTACAGAAGGTCGAAGCCCCGGAACTTCGGCACCGACTCGAGATCTGCACTCTGTGTGATCAGCGAAACGACGACCGCTGCAGTGTCTGTGGCTGTTACCTCGCTGAAAAGGCTTCCTGGCGATCCAGTGAATGTCCGCTCGGGAAATGGAATCAGAAGCAAGAGGTGGGCCATGTCGAGTGAACTGCCGTTTGTGAGTTGCTTGTGTCCCACGTATCGGCGACCGCAGCTGCTTGAGAATTCGATTGCCTGCTTTCTGGCCCAGGACTATCCGGCAGATCGACGAGAACTGGTCGTGCTGGATGACGCCGGCGAACTGCAGAATCAGACTGGCGACGGCTGGCAGATCATCAGCATCGCTCGGCGATTCCGATCACTGCCGGAGAAGTTCAACGCACTGGCAGGACTGGCACGCGGAGAGCTGCTCGTCGTCTGGGAAGACGACGACATCTACCTGCCGCATCACATCAGCAGCCATGTAGCGGCCATGAATGGTCGCCTCTGGTCGAAGCCCTCGACAGTCCTCAGTGACTACACCGGCCAGATCGAGGAAGAGGACGCGACCGGACGATTTCACGCTAGCCTCGCGTTTACGCGGCAGGCGTTTGAACAGGTTGGAGGCTGGCCGCTTACCTTGCGTGGCGACTTTGACCAGCAACTGATCGCTCGGTTCAACAGACTCGGTATTGCTGCAGACCCCTGCAGCGTTGGGAGTCCGTCCTACGTGTTTCGCTGGGGATCAACGGGAGCCTATCACGGACAGGCATTGATGCAGGGGCCGGAGGATGAAAGTTGGTACGACCGTTGTCGCTCCGCCGTGAAAACGCCAACAGAGGCACTTTCGTACGTACCAGGCATTTGCTCGAATACCAGTCTCAAGGCGACTCCGGTGTTCCGCTGATGGCAAGCGCCTGCCGCAAAGCAACGAAGGGGAGTAGTCCACATTGTTGACGCCTCAGTGTGAGCGGAATTCCGATCAACTGCAGCATGTTTCCGGAAGTCATCGATTCAATCTCCGGTACGAGTTTGGATTCGACTGCTTCACAGAGAATTGAAGCAGCTGCCTGACAAACCATACATCCGGCGGCGACAAAGCCCGCTGTCGTGACAACGCCCTGGTCAATAATCAAATACAACCTCACTTCATCACCGCAGGAGGCACTTCGAGCGTACCCAACATGAGTGGCATTCTCAACTGCGCCACGATGATATGGAGAGTCGAGGTGCATCAGGATCGGGTTCTCATCCATCTTTGAAATCCCGATCATTCAACGCCCTGAACAACATTTGAATTCTGGTTCGATTCGAGTTTCGGTTCAAGCTTGGCGGATACTGTTGAATAACGCCCTTTGAGATTGATTCGAGAATGCAGATCATCCAGTATCCAATGGAAAACCATCAGATGCATGGATTGTGTGATACCCATATCTGTTACAGGGATATGCAGGTTTCGTGATGCAAGAGTCTGCAGTTCTCCACCATCGTAGCCAGTCAGTCCCCAGGTGGTCAGTTGATGCTGATTCGCCCATTCGACAGCGTTCAGAACGTTCTTGCTGTTGCCACTGCCACTCATCGCTATCAGGATGTCGCCCGGGGACGCAAAGTTCTTCAACTGTTCCACAAAGACTCGTTCAAATCCCTCGTCATTGGCCCACGCAAGAATTGCCGATGTGTTCTCAGACAGGCTCATTACCTTTAGTCGTTTGGCCTGGTTGTTCAGGTAGTCCTTCGGGTCAAGCGTACTTTTGAGCAGATCCTCCGCGAAATGACCCGCGGTCGAACCGGCTCCACCGTTGCCACAGACGAAAACAAATCGCCCAGCCTGCCAGGCTGTGAATAGGTCGTAGCTCAGTGCTTGAATGTCCGTGAACGGAAGGTCATGGATTACGCGGCAACATTCTTCAAGGTACTCATTCAGGCCAAGTCGAATTCCAAGCATACTTGCCTCCGAGGATTGCTAATACGTTCTTCCCAACTCTCGACCTATGCCCTTTTTTGCAGCTCACGATTGTGAGCGATCTGTTCACTCAGGATATGGTCGACAGCCTCTTTGATTGAGTACCGGCACTCATATGGCCGTCCCAGCGATTGGATGGGGCACGAATACCGATAACCGGTACGGACGCGAATGCTTCGACAACCCGCATTCATCCCGGCAAGTACGTCTGACAGACGATCTCCAATCATCCAGGAACCGGAAAGCTCGACATTCAGTTCGGCGGCGGCCCGCAGGAGCATTCCGGGACCAGGTTTTCGATCAGGATGCTCGATGATGGTCTCGTCTTCAATCGAAGGACACTCGTAACACGAATAGATCGCGTCGAGTAATACTCCATCTGCTGACAACTGCCGCTGCAGCTCCGCATGAATAGTGTTCAGAGTTTCGGCTGTCATCATTCCACGGCCGACCGCTGACTGATTTGTCACGAGAATGCAAAGAAAGCCAGCCTTCTTCAGTCTCATGAG
Organism: uncultured Planctomycetaceae bacterium; assembly: GCA_903896675.1. Lineage (GTDB taxonomy): Bacteria > Planctomycetota > Planctomycetia > Planctomycetales > Planctomycetaceae > SXXK01. Next base: position 2,255 of record CAITYU010000138.1, on the reverse strand, counting down.
ACTTGCCGATGCGCCGGGCAGAAGTTGGAGCTGACTCGGAGATGTCAAATAGCCATCCAGTTGTGTGACCGTCCCATCGCGATCGAGAAAAACGGCAGGCCTCGAGGCGGCTAACGACTCGGTACTTCCTGATGTCATGACACTTCCCCCTGAACAGAATCCGTCTCGAACACTGGTTGAGTGAGTGCCGCCCACAAAGCCGGAATCGTTGCTCGGTGATCTCCACAGACGTAAAAGCTACGACCGCCATCCTGAATCGTACGGCACAGAATCGTTTTCCAAGGTCGGAAGTAATACAGCGGATGTGTGGTCCCCTTGGCATTCGCCCCCTGTGGCGGCGAACCTGGACCATCCGCCCAATTCTCCGGAAGGTGCACAACATCGAAAACGGCCGTTGTGAAGTTTGCGATTGTCTCTCCGTTCTGCCGAGCCACGTTGCGAGCCATGGACAGTGCTTTCAAATAGACCTCCGGGCCGGTCACTGCCGATCCGATATTCAAAAACACGCCACCTTCCAAATCCTGAATCGCGCGGCTGAAAATCAAAAAGTCTGTATGCGATGCTCCGCCAAGAGATGCGCCGTCGGCGTTTGGATATCCATGAAAGATGTCGCTGCCGATACTGACGTGACCGGTCACCGGAATTCCGCATCGCCATCCAGCAGCCGCAATGCTGATATCTCGATATGGCAACTTATTCTGTTCAATCGTTCGGCCAATGGCTTCGCCAAGACCTTCGCCCCGACTTGCGGCCTCTATCGCGATTTCATTGAGTTGCCCGGTCTCCTGCCAAAGACCGAACTGGCCGACGCGAATCCAGCGAGCCACGTCTTCACTGGTCTCTCCCATGCAGGCCAGTTCGAAATCATGGATCAAGCCGGCACCGTTTGTTGCCAAACAGGTAATGAATCCCTTCTTCATCAGATCTATCAGAAATCGTGACAATCCCAATTTGATGGGATGACCGCCAATCATCAGCACGACGGGGCGGCCATCCATTCGCGCATGTCGAATCGCGGCTGCAACGAGCAGCACTGCCTGTGTGGCTAAACACTCCGTTGGGTTCCCAAGCTGGGCTACACTCTCCGCGCGTACATCCGACTGACGCCCAGCGATTGGTGCCAAAAGAAGTTGTTTCCGGTCAAAAAGCAGATAGCGGCTCACGCTCCGTACTCCAGATTGTCAAGAACACACTCTCATTCACTTCTCATCTCGCCATTGAATTGTTGCTGTCCTACCCACACGTGACGACCCGGCCCTTGGGATACATGACCGTCGTCAGATGGATTGTGTTGGCCGAGCCGCTGGCATACGCATACTGCACTTTGCGACTGCTGTCGGTGTTGGCCGCTGCCGAGTGCGTCCGATTATCGATCGTCTGGCAATCGAACCATTATCGCACCATGATCTGGAGTCAACACTTACTGTGCTCCATACATTAACACTCCGGTCAATATGTATGTCATCCCGCAAATGATAGACACGGCGAACATGAGGTCTCCGGAACTTAGCACGATGCTCATAAGTCCGAATGTCACACACGTGATTCCACGCAGTAGTTCAATTACACCTATCCGAGAAGGAAGCAGTCTTTGCGAGCGCACGATTATTCGTAAACCGTAGGCACAGATGGAAACATACATAATTGTAAGTGCCATACTATTCTCTTATAAGCAAAAGAACGGTTTCGGGCAGACGAATCGTCCAGCACACCCGTTGCAGATTCCCATCCCGAACCCAACACAGGCCGCTACCCACGGCGATAGTGGAAACGTTAAGCACATGCCGATAAAGCACCCTGCAATTATGGCGCAGAAATGGGTGGCATTTAGTGGTGCGTTTAATGGGACATTGTTGAAGAGCCAGTCGTAAAGTGTTTGAAGCGTCAATCCGATAGCCGCACCAATCAAGCACCCTTGCAGTAGCGCTAAGGCTGGCAAGACCCAGAGTGGCACTAAGCCAGCTGGATCAACGTCAATAAGACTATTGTTGCTGCAGTAGGCGTAGAGATTTATTCCCGCAGTCAAGCCCAATGGGTCTCTCTGGACCCAGCAGCCGAGTGCGGGATTGAGTACCCTGTGCCTGACATGCATGAGACTGATCGCTGTCTCAAATCGATATCCTGCATACAGCACTTCCCAGCCTGCGGTATTGCTGCCGCTCGTAAAGCTGCTGTTCAAAAAGACGGGCAGTCCATAGGCTGTGTACACAAATCGCTGCTGGATGACGCCGGAGGTGTTCACCAGTCCCGTCACG
>CAITYU010000137.1 GCA_903896675.1 uncultured Planctomycetaceae bacterium | reverse complement strand
GAATCGGCAGCCCAGCCGACCGCAGCTGCTCCTCCAGACACACAATCGTCGCCACATCCGGACGAAAGTTGCCTTCGCGGTACCCGTGAGCGATAATCAGGGGCGTCCAGCCCCAGCGATTGGGTTGATTCCAGACGTCTGCCTTCGCCCCCCGCGTTGTAAGATGCCGGATCAGCTTCGGCCAGTTCTGATAGGCCGCTCCGTGAACTACGGTTTCGCCGTTTTCATCCACCATATTAATGTCCAGATTCAGACTCAGCAGCCGATCTATCACCGCAATCGCCTGTGCTTCCGTACCCGCTGCCTCAAGACCGCTGCCAAGGTCACCAATACCAGTTGCTGCCAGCATTGCAGTTGCTCCGTCAGCATTGGGAATCGTCGGATCAGCCCCCAGCTCCAGCAGCAACTCCAGCAGCGGCAGATCGCCTGTCTGCGCCGCAAGCACGAAGGCCGTGCAACCTGTCGTTGTAAAATCCGCGAACCCTGAACTGCCTTTCTCCAGCCGCAGATTCACATCCGCTCCATGCTCCACCAACATTCGCACAAACTGCAGCGAACCAACAGCCCCTGAACCAACCGGTGGCGGATCCCCGTCACCGCGGACCGGCTTGCGCACCCATGTGACCGCATGCAATGCTGCATGCCCCATCGGCTGCAGATTCGCATCAGCACCCGCCTTCAAAATCGCCGCTGCAGTTTCAAAATGCCCATTCTGCACCGCCAGCACCAGCGGGGTCGGACCACGGCTGCGCTTCGCTCCCTGCATCACCGCGTTGACATCCAAACCCTGCTGCAACAACCAGCGAACCGCTGCCGTACGTCCTTCACGCACCGCAAAAAACAAGGGCGTCCATCCACTCTCCAGCGGTGTCCTGACATCGGCACCTGCGGCCAGTAGTAGTTTAAGCACATCTGTATGGCCTTCTGCCGCTGCCCACATCGCCGCCGTCTGCTGATTACGCTCCCGCGCGTCAACATCAGCTCCGGCAGCCAGCAACAACCGCACGACCGCCGGATTACCACTTCGCGATGCCGTCATCAGCGGTGTCTCCCCCCCGGCCCTGCTGGCCGCAGCATCAGCACCGGCTTTCAACAGCAGCTCAACCAGCTCCGCATTGCCAGCTTCACACGCCAACCCCAGCGGACGCTCCTGATAGTCCGTCGCTGCATTCACATCCGCGCCAGCATGCAGCAAGTCGCTGACCACCCCCAACTCTTCATGCCACACTGCCCAGTGCAGCGCTGTCATTCCGTCAGGCTGCTTCGCATTGACGTCCGCTTTGTGCTGCAACAGCACTCTGAGCTTCTGATCGTCATTCGCCTCGGCCGCGTCTGCCAATCGCACATCTGACGGCGCGGAAACTGCAGCAGTCGCCTGCACGGCCAATTGCCGCTCGTCTCCCAACCCAGTCACCGCCAGAACACTCAGAATTAACCAGCTCAACATCTCAGGCTGCCCCCCCGCTACACTGACACCGGCTCAAACAACTCATTGATCCGACCATTGCTGTCTGCAAACTGCTCCATCTGTATTCCCACGCGATCCAACAGCGTCAGATGCAAATTCGCCAGCGGAACCGGTTGTTCAAACCGCACATGGCGGCCCCCTCGCATTTTCCCGGCAGCTCCTCCGGCCACCACTATCGGCAGATTCAAATGGTCATGCAGATTCGGATTTCCCATCCCGCTGCCGTACAAATACAGCACATGATCCAGCAATGTGCCGTCGGCTTCCGGTGTCTCCTGCAACTGCTTCAGAAAATCCGCAAACAGTGACACGTGAAAACGATTGATTTCTGCCACCTTTGCGATCTTCTCCGGGTCGTTGCCGTGATGTGTGAGCGGATGGTGGGGCTCAGTGATGCCAATTTCCGGATACGTTCTGTTGCTCGTTTCCCGCGCCATCTGGAAGGTAATCACTCTCGTCAAATCACTCTGCAGCGCCAGCTTCTGCAGGTCAAACATCAGTCGGGCATGTTCACCATACACTGCCGGCACACCCGCCGGACGATCAAGGTCCGGAAGCTGCCTGTCCGCTGCTCCTGCTTCCGCCCGCTGAATCCGGCGCTCCACATCCCGCACTGCCTCCTGATACTCCATCACTCGCTGCTGATCTGCGTGGCCCAGAGTCTTCTTTAGTCGCAGAAATTCTTCCTGCACCGAATCAAGCAAACTGGCACGACGCTTCAACGCCGTTCTGCGATCTGCAGCACTCCCGCCGTCGCCAAACAATTGTTCAAACACAATCCGCGGGTGTGCCTCCGGAGGCAGCGGTGTTGTCGGCGATGACCATGACAGACAGTTCTGATACACACACGCATAACCATTGTCACACTGCCCAACCGCAGCAATCAGATCCATCGATAATTCCAG
>CAITYU010000136.1 GCA_903896675.1 uncultured Planctomycetaceae bacterium | reverse complement strand
TGGCTTCGATGGCGGCGATTTCCGGAAACGGTGGCCTGACAAATACTCCGATCAGCTCCTTTACTCGCGATCAGGGCTGGGGGATGGGCAAGTACGTGGGTGCGATACCCAGTATGGTGGGAGGGCATTCGATTCAGTTGTCGCATGCGGGAACGGTGTTTCCGATCAATCAGAATTCACTGCAGCGGTGGCGGGGCTGGATTTCGCATGTGACTCGGGAGCAGTATCTGGTTTGGCTGCCGGCCTGTTTTATCGGTTTGGCGCTGCCCAGCATGCTGTCGGTGCAGTTTCTGGAGCGGGGTAAGGTACCGGCAGACAAGTGGCAGGCGGCTGCGATGACTGCGGACAGTGTGCGGGACGTGGTGGGAGGTTCCTTTGGGCCGCTGTTCTGGTATCTGACACTGTTCTGTGGTTTTCTGATTCTGGGCAGCAGCATGGTGACGACGGCTGACGGTGTGCTGCGACGGTGGGTGGATGTGTTCTGGACTGCCAGTCGGCGGCTGCAGGGGTGGGATCCGAAGGACATAGGTCTGTTGTATTTTGGTGTGTTGTTCTGTTACGTGCTGATTGGTCTGGTGATGCTGTTGCTGGTGCGCGGCGATACTCTGCTGGTGACAGCAACCGGCATGATGTACAACTACGCGCTGGGTGTCAGTTGCCTGCATACTCTGGTGGTGAATACCACACTGCTGCCGCCGGAACTTCGTCCGCGGTTGTGGCAGCGAGTCAGTCTGGTGCTGGGCTCGCTCTTTTTCCTGAGTATTGGTGGCCTTGCAACTGCGGCCGAGCTGCCGAAGCTGAGGGCTGAGTTTCAGAAAATGTTTGCGGCAGCTCCGGTGGAACCGTCGGGGACTCCCGTCGCGGCTCCCTCCGGCAGGTAATCAGCGGCAGACTTCCCATGGATGATCAGGGGGCGAAAAATTCCGAGTGTTCGGAAGCCGCGGCCGTGGACGGGGCGACTGGTTCCGTGGCGGGCGGTGTTACGCTGCGGCTGCAGGAGTTCAGTGTGGCCGCCGGGGGCCGTGCGCTGCTGCAGAATGCGAATGCTGTATTTTCGGGCGGGCAACTGACGCTGATCCTGGGTTGCAGTGGGGTAGGGAAGTCCGTGCTGCTGCGGATTCTGGCCGGTCTGATCGATACTCGGCATCCGTCGATTCAGTTTTCGGGTGAGATCCTTTTTCAGTCAGTGGATGATGCGGCTGGATTTGTGGGCACAGAGCGTCCTGCGGTGTCGGTTGTATTTCAGCAGTTTGCCCTGTTCGACGAGTTGTCTCCGGCGGCGAATGTCCGCATTGCGCTGGATCATGCGGGTGGCGGTCGTGGTGGGCGTGCTGAGGAGTTTCTGGAGAGGCTGCAGGTTCCTGGTGATCGTCCGGTTGCGGTGCTCAGCGGGGGGCAGCAGCAGAGACTGGCGATTGCCCGCGCTGTGGCTCCGGGAAACCCGGTCATTCTGTATGATGAGCCGACATCGGGGCTGGATGTGGCCACGGCGGTCGACGTGGCGGACCTGATTCGTGAGACGCACGAACAATTCAGGCGGACGTCGATTGTGGTGACGCACGACTATTCCAGTCTGGCGCGAATTGCGGATCGGATTCTGCTGCTGAATCATCGTACGAAGCGACTGGAGGACGTGCCGCGAGCCGATTGGGGGCGACTGGGGGAGTTGATTGGAAGGCCACCGGAGGCGCCTGCGGTGCTGCCTGAAGCTTCTGTGGGAGCCCGTGTGCTGCTGGCAGTGCGGCGACAGGCAGAGGCTTCAGGGCAGTTTGTTGAGGATTTGCTGATGCTGCCGGCGGTGCTGCTGCCACGCTGGAAAAGTCCGCGTTGGGGGCTGTGTTACGCTCGCTACTACCTTGTGCTGGTGGCCGGTCCGTCAGCGTGTCTGTACATCGCAGCGGCGTCTGCCATTCTGGGCTATGTGGCTCAGGATTTTGTGTTTCGCTACCTGCCGTTTCGCCAGTTCTCGGAACCTTTGCTGGTGGAGAACCTGCTGCACGCCACGGGGTTTTCGCTGTTTCGCTTTCTGGTGCCGATTCTGGCAACATTGCTGATTGCGGCTCGTTCCGGGGCGGCGGTTGCGGCGGATGTGGGCAGTCGCTCGTGGGGAAACCGGCTGGACGCCATGCGGAGTATTGGTGCGAATCCTGATCGCCTGCTGAGGACTCCGATACTGTATGCCTTTCTGCTCGGGACGCCGCTGTTGTCCATGCTGGGCTACTTCATTGCAGCGTTCAGTGCGGGTTTTGCTTTTCTTCTGACACACCCTGAACTGGGGCTGTCATTCTGGGACTCACATTTTCACAAGGAACTGTTGAGTCAGACGGGCATGTGGTACAACGGCAGTGGCTGGCTGTTGGGTAAGCTGCTGGCGTGTGCGGCGGGGCTTGCTGTGATTTCGTGGCGTCAGGGTGCAGGCGCCAAGTTGTCGACGGAGGACATCAGTCGGGGTGTGACAAGGACAATCCTCTGGTCCACGCTGTTTGTGCTGTTCGTGCACTTCCTGTTTTCGTTTTACGAATTTGAGGCGAAGAGGTAGTGTTGCTGCGGGTGGGGGCAGTGTCTGCACTGCGGGCATTCAGCCTGCTGCTGCGGCTCCGCAGTCGGCTGTGAACCGTTGTGGCAGTCCGCGGCGGGACAGTTCATCGTTGAGTACACTGTGGTAGTGTGCAAGGCGGACATCGGCATCATCGAGTGCACCGCCGAAGGATCGCTTTTCATCGAGGTAGATTCGCGGCACGGCAGCTTCGCGAATGCGCCAACCGAGGCTGGCAGCCTGAACCCAGAGCTGCAGAGGCATGGCGTAGCCCGGGTTGGTGATGTCAAGGTCGGCCAGGGCACTGACGCGGTAGGCCTTGAAGCCGCAGAACGCATCTGTGATCTGCAGTCCCAGCTTTTCATTCAGGCAGGCGGTAATCCGGGCATTGATGCGGCGGCGGTCTTCCGGAGCCGCACTGTCGCAGTGGAATTCGCGCATGTAGCGGGATCCGGAGATCATGTCTGCCGGGGCGTACTCGTTGTCAATCAGCTCTGCAAACTGCCGCACGAACAGCGGCTGGTGCTGTCCATCGCAGTCCATCGTGACCAGCACATCGTAGTTGTGCAGCAGGGCGTATCGGAAGGCTGTGGCGAGTGCCGCGCCGTATCCGAGATTGACACCGTGACGTGCCACCTGGATGCCGGGAATTCCGTCAAGGATCAGCGAGGTACCGTCGGTGGAGTCATCATCGATCACAAGCACGTCATCCACGTGCTGCAGCACTTCCTGCAGTACAGCGGAAACGTGTTTCGCTTCGTTGTAGACGGGCAGAGCGGTGAGGATACGTTTGGTCATGGGAAGATAATATGCCCGTACGGCGGGAAGTCAAATATCGGGATCAGGCGACCATTTCGCAGGATTCCTGCGGGAATGCTGGGTGTCCGGATGGGCCGCAAGAATCCGGGAAACTGTCGAAATTTCCTGATCGCAGCACGTTTTTCCCTGCGAAAGTGTGCCTATCATTTGCGTGATGGATAAATCGCTGGAGAATTGCCGGCGAGATGACAGTATTTCTGGGTTTGTCCTCAGGGTTTGAATTCCGGAGTTTTCGATGCCGTACACACTGCCGCCGCTGCCATATGCCTACAACGCACTGGAGCCTCACATTGACGCTCGTACGATGGAAATCCATCATACCAAGCATCATCAGGCTTACATCAACAACGTGAATGCGGCTCTTGAGGGATCTCCGCTGGCTGCCAAGGCTGTGGAAGATCTGGTGAAGGACCTGAACGCAGTTCCAGAGAATATTCGCACAGTGGTGCGGAACAATGGTGGTGGTCATGCCAATCACGCCTTGTTCTGGACGATTCTTGCACCGAATGGCGGTGGGACACCTTCCGGCGATCTGGCTGCGGCGATTGACGCGGCATTCGGGAAGTTTGATCATTTCAAGGAGCAGTTCAACAAGGCCGCCACGACTCGTTTTGGCAGTGGTTGGGCGTGGTTGAGTGTGCGTGCGGACGGTACGCTGGTGGTTGAGAGTACAGCCAACCAGGATACTCCGCTGTCAGAAGGACGGACTCCGATTCTGGGTCTGGACGTCTGGGAGCATGCCTATTATCTGAACTACCAGAACCGTCGTCCGGACTATATCGGGGCGTTCTGGAATCTTGTGAACTGGGCCGAGGTTGCCCGGCGCTTTGCTGCTGCCAGGGGCTGATGTCCTGACTGGGATGTGATCTTCAGCGTCCGATCGAGGAATCGATCGGACGTTTTTTTTTGCTTCCTGACGGATGCGGGGCGATTGGGACGGGAGTGTGGGGGGCGCCACATTTGTCAGATTTGCTGCAACCGGCAGTTCCGGAAAACCTGCGGATTTCGATGTTTTGCATACAACGCGTTATTCCACCCTTACGTTCATTGTGATTGATCACCACCTGTGGAAAATTAACAGCCAGCCTGTGGAATTGCTGTTGATTTTTCGTCTCAGGGCAGATTGAATGGAGCGGGAGTCCAACATTTCGGTTCCATGATGCGTTCGGTCCGGACTCCGGTGATTCCATTTGTAAGGGATGTATCGCTATGCCCAAAGTGTATACCTTTCCTCGTGCTGCCCGTGGTGCCAGCATTTACCGTATTGAGTGGAAAAAGGATTCTCCGCAGGTTGCTGAATACGTGGTGCAGGCTTCGGCCACTTCGTCGATTGTTGTGCACGATTCGGAGGGGCAGGAACATATTCTCGTAGGCAAGCAGACTCTGCGTCAGTACGGGAAGACTCCTGAAGACGCGATTTTCCGGGAATTTGAGCGACTGGCAACTTTGGTGGCCCGCAATGGGGCCAATGCCCGACAGGCGATGCAGCAGACGGTCCGTCTGGGGAAACTGTGTCAGTGATGAATTTTCAGCCAGACGCTGGTGGCTACTGTGCACTGTTCAACCGGTGCACAGCACTGTTGCGGCGGCGGCGGCCAGTCCGGCCATCCAGAAAACGCCCACGATTTTGTGTTCCGGGATTTTCCGGAACACAAAGTGATTGTGCAGGGGGCTGCACAGCAGCAGTCTTCGTCCGGTTCGTTTGAACCACAGGACCTGGGCAATGACGCTCAGGGTTTCCGCAGCGAATACGATTCCGGCGATTCCCAGCAACCATTCCCTGCGGGCCTGCAGTGCCAGCAGTCCCAGAACGGCGCCCATGGCAAGGGCCCCTGTATCACCCATGAAGATTTGGGCGGGATATCTGTTGAACCACAGAAATGCGGCAGCAGCGACGGCGAGGACGGCAGCCATTTGTCCGATACCCGCAGTCTGTGGCGTCTGCAGAAAAACGGCCGCCAGTGCTGCGGCACAGATTGCCATGCAACCGGTTGCCAGTCCATCCAGCCCGTCAGTCAGATTTACGGCATTGCAGGTGGCGATCAGCACGAATGCTGGCCACAGCACCATCGCAGGGTCGCCGATCGCGGCGTTTTCGGCCACGGGCTGGGGGGGCCATGAAGTCAATGCTGTGGCTGTGGCCAGTGCCAGCCCGATTTGCCCCAGCAGTTTCTGGCGAACCGACAGTCCCTTTCGCAGCGAGGTGGCTTTCACCCAGTCGTCAATGGCTCCCAGCAGTCCGAATGAACCTGTCACGGCAACAGCCAGCAGTCGATCGGGAATTGCTGCATCGTGGCAGAGGCTGAAGCCCAGCACCATGCCGCCGATGATCAGGACACCGCCCATGGTTGGGGTGCCGTGTTTGCTGGCGTGCAGGGTATCCAGTGTGGTTGAATCGCTGGTAATGCGTTCAGTCAAACGTCGTTTCAGCAGTCGGATGACGTACGGTCCGGCGATGAGGCAGGCGGAGACTGTTGCGAAGCAGGCAGCGGCTGTTCGCCAGAGTACTGCCGTGTCTGGTGTGTCTGTCATGCGGGACTCCGTCCCTTAGGAGCCTCAGGCTGCCGGGTGATTTTCGGGCTTCAGCCAGACCCACGCTTTGCCGAGTCGTCCGCCGTAGTTTCCGGCAGTGATTCGGACGATTCCGGGTACCTGCAAGGCGGCGTGGATGGAGGCCTGTGTGGCTGTGCTGACTGTGGCGAGGTCGCGACCGTTGATGATGATCTCCATCACAGAGGCGACTCCGTCCGGTATCTGCGAGTCGACTCCGGGGCGTCCCTTCAGTGTGGGGCAGAATGGATCATTGGTACTGGCGAACAGGAACTTGTAGCGGCTGCCGGCTTTTGAGCCGCTGGCTGCAACCCCCCCTGGAAACGGCGTGATCACTCCGGGTACCCTTTCGCAGGCGGCCACAGCGGCTTCTGCGGCCTGCAGTGAGGCGTCTTCGCTGGTGGCCATGAACCACAGATTGCCTCCCATGACTCCGTCAAACCACGGGAACCGTCGATCGATGCAGAATTCTCCGCCCATCGTGGGGACGACCCACATATCGCGACCGAACCGCGGCTGGAGTTGTTCAAAGCCGTCGCCGAAGAAGGCCAGCTTGCGTCCGAGGCGGAAGTAATTGTCTCCGGTGGAGGCAGCGAAGCAGCGGGTGGTGGGGCAGGTGAGTACGTTCTGGCAGACTCGCGAGAGCAGCGCTTTTTCGAGGGCGGCTTCGCGGTTTTTCCAGAACCTTGGTACGTGCAACTGCACGATGGCTCCGGGGCGTCCGTCGGGTGTGACGAACGGCGCGTCTGTTTCTGGCCCCACGTAGCGATCCAGTCCGGCTTCGCAGTCACACATGATGGAGGATGAGCCGTGTCCGGTGGCGGCGTTGAGGGCGATATCCAGCCAGCGACGATCCCGGGCCGTGATCAGAAACTCGGTGTAGATGCTGCGGAAGGCCTCTGCGTAGGTATCTTCAACCAGATCTGTCATGGCGTCGGCCCACCCGAAAATGCAGCGAAAGGGAATTGCAGGGAACCTGCTGCTGTGCGACAGCAGTTTGTTACGGAAATGCGTGGGAGGGGACGTTTTTTCAGTGCTGTGATGGTCCGCGTCCGCGTCCCTGGTACACGTGATCTTCAGTGATGATCCGATCCATGAAAATGTCGTGTTCAGCCACCGGGATTTCTTCGAAGAGCTGGCATTCGAAGGCAAGTGCCACCAGCGGGGTGTTCAGCCGGGCGTGCTGCAGCAGTTTGTCGTAGTAGCCTTTGCCGTGTCCCATGCGGGCACCGCGACGGTCGAAGGCGACACCGGGGACCATAATCAGGTCCAGTTCCTGCACGTCCACCTGTTTCTCCGGAAGTCCTCGCAGTTCCACTTTGGGCTCGAGAATCCGGTACATGCCCAGTTCCAGTTCGTCCATGCTGCTGAGCCGGAACAGTTCCAGTTCACCGTCCGCATTGCACCATGGCACGATGATGGTCTTGCCTGACTGCAGTGCCAGTTCGAGGTCATTGCGGGTGCGGACTTCGCTGCGAACATCGATGTAGAACATCACCGTATCCGCTTCTGCGTACTCGGGCAGGGACATGAAGGCACCGACAATGCGGCGACTGAGTTCGTCCTTGTTTTCCTGAGCATTCCGGTTGGCGTGGGCCTGTTTGCGAAGTGCGTCTTTGCGTTCCCGAATGGAATCCGTGCTCATAGTATTCCAGATTGCTGAGACAGGTAAGCGGGGTGGACTGCGTGGCCTGCGACCGGTGGCGGTGCAGGTGTTCAGCCGAAGACTGCATGTTATAGCCACAGGATGGTGGGGGGAACCAATCTGCGGGCAGGAAAAATCCTGACTGGGTTCAGTTTTCTGGTTCCGAAAACGGTCGGCCCGTGCGCGTGCAACCGGCGCATGTTCTGCATACACTTGTCGGATTGCTGCTGTATTTTCCTTCGTTCAGGTGCAGGAACCATCGATGTCGTCCAGCCCACGCTATGGCCTGACCACGCTGACCGGCGTGGTGATTGCCAGCATGATCGGGTTTGGAGCCTTCACGACGTCGGGTTTTTCGCTGGCTTCTCTTGGTACGCCGGCTCGAGTGCTGTGGGCGTGGCTGGCTGGCGGGGTCGTGGCCTTGTGCGGGGCGATCTCATACGGGCAACTGGCGCGGCGATTGCCATTGTCGGGTGGCGAGTATCTGTACCTCAGTCGACAGCTGGGGCCGTGGGCTGGGTTTCAGGCTGGATGGGTGTCGCTGACTGCCGGTTTCAGCGGTGCGATTGCAGGATCTGCCATTGTTTTTGAAGCTTACCTTGCGCCACTGCTGGGACAGGTGCAATTGCCAGCGGGCAGTCTGGCGGTATCGGTGATCCTGGTGTTCGGTATCGGCCATGGTTTGCTGGCACGGCCCGCTGCTTTGGCTCAGAATGCTGTGGTGATCATCAAGCTGCTGGTACTGGCTGTGTTTCTGCTGACGGCAGGTGCGAAGTGGTCCAGTCATCCGTGGTCGTGGAGCGGGTTGCCGGACAATCCGGGGAACGGTTCGATCAGCCGTCAGATTCTGGATTTTGCTCGTTCTGTCATGTGGATTTCGCTGAGTTACGCGGGCTTCAATGCCGGGATCTATGTGGCTGCTGAAACTCGGGACCCTGAGCGTACGGTTCCGCGATCACTCTGGCTGGGCACGATTCTGGTAACCGTGCTGTATCTGCTGTTGAATCTGGTGTTTGTAACGGCGTTGCCGGCGACGGAAATTGTCGGCAGGAAGGAAGTGGCTGCCATTGCAGCGGAAGCGATTGGCGGAGCATCATTAAGGACGCTGATGAGTCTGGTTGTGTGTCTGGGGACATTATCGTCGGTGGCGGGGATGTTGATGACGGGGCCGCGGGTATTTTCACGCATGGCGGATGATGGGTTATTTCCCGGTTGGTTCCGATCGGGTCCGTCAGCGGTGCAGCGGACCGTGGGGCTGCAGGCGGGGATAGCCGTGGCACTGGTGTTGTTTCTGCGGGATTATCTGAGTCTGCTGGATTATCTCAGTTCGGTGCTGGCATTGTCATCGGCCGTCACAGTGGGAACTCTGCTGCTGCCGTCGAAGGTCTGTTCTGAGGCTGGTGGGCAGCGTTTTCCTGCTTTGATGTACGTGATTTCCGCGGGTTTATATGTTGTGGCGACGGTGACAATTGCGGTGCTGATGGCTCTGGATGATCCGCGGGATCTGCTGGGGGCGTTAGTGACGCTGGTCACGGGGACAGTGTTGTGGGCGGTTTTTGAAGGCGGACGCCGTCGTTCAGGGGGCTGACCGGGCTTTGGGCAGTTTGCGGCAGATGTTGGCGAGTCGGGGATCTTTTTCGGATGCTTTTTGTCTCGGCAGGTTATGGCTTCTGACAGTTTTCAGCAGCATTTACAGGGTCTGCGGCAGCAGGTTGAGTTGTCGCTGCGGAGTTCGCTGCATGGCCGCACCTGGCCGTCGCCGCTGGCCGAGGCTGTCGAATACAGCCTGATGGCAGGTGGAAAGCGGTTGCGCCCTGTGCTGGTTCTGCTGGCCAGTGACCTGTGTGCTGGTTCGCAGTCGCTGGCGATGTTTCCGGCGTGCTCTATTGAGATGATTCACACATATTCGCTGATTCACGACGATTTGCCGGCGATGGACAATGACGATTACCGGCGTGGTCGTCTGACCAGTCACAAGGTGTTTGGGGAAGCCATGGCGATTCTGGCTGGAGATGCTTTGCTGACGCTGGCGTTTGAGGTGTTGGGGGAGACTGCTGCCACTGCGGAGATTCGAGCGGAGTTGATGACGGTGCTGGCGCGGGCGGCGGGGGGTGCGGGCATGGTGGGTGGCCAGGTGCTGGATCTGGCGGCAGAACGCGGCAGTTTCCCGGGAACTGTATCGGCGTCGGGTGTGGTAAGTTCTTTGCCAGGCGAGGTTTGTCTGGGTGGTGCGGAAGCAGATTCCGGGCGGAATCTCGCGGGTTCTGCCAAAAATCCTCTGAATGCGATTCCTGCAACGGGGGTTTCCGGCGTAGAACATCTGAACCGGATACATAGAATGAAGACGGGAGCTTTGATTGCTGCTGCGCTGGAATTGGGTGCGGTGGTGGCCGGGGCTACGTCACAGCAGCGTTCACAGTTGCGGAATTACGGCCTGTGCATCGGGTTGGCATTCCAGATTGCGGATGATTTGCTGGATGTCATGGGAGATGCGGCGCGTCTGGGGAAGACTCCGGGGCGTGATGCGGATCTTGGAAAATTGACATATCCCGCATTGCTGGGCATGGAAACCAGCAGGCGGCAGGCAGAAATGCTGGTGCAGGAAGCCTGCGATTCCGTCAGTGTCTTTGGCTCCCGTTCGGGTTGGCTGCAGGAACTGGCGCGGTTTATTGTTGAAAGAGATCACTGATGTCGTTCGAGATATTAAGTGGAATTCGTTCGCCGCAGGACATGAAGGGGCTGAGTGACGCCCAACTGGTGCAGCTGGCGGGTGAGGTGCGTGAAGCGCTGCTGACGGTGGTGGAGGATCGTGCTGCGCACTTTTCCAGCAACCTGGGGGTTGTGGAGCTATGCATAGCGCTGCATCTGACCTTCGATTTTTCGCGTGATCGGCTGATCTGGGACACGGGGCATCAGATCTATCCGCACAAGCTGCTGACGGGCCGTTTCCCGCAGTTTTCGACGATTCGTCGTCGTGGTGGCCTGATGGGCTATCCGAATCCTGTGGAAAGTGAATATGACCTGTTTGTGACGGGGCATGCCGGCAGCAGCGTATCCACCGTACTGGGGATGAAGGCTGCGGACGACATGCTGTTCAATGACGGCCGTCGTTCAGTAGCGGTGATTGGTGACGGGGCACTGCCTTCGGGTATTGTGTTCGAGGCAATGAACAATGCGACGGAACTGAAGAAGGACCTGCTGGTCATTCTGAATGACAACAAGATGGGTATCTGTCGGCGTGTTGGTGGTCTGGCCAGTTATCTGGACAAAGCCCGGGTGGCTCCGTTCTACAACGGATTGAAGCGGGACGTTTCATGGCTGCTGAATCGAGTTCCTCTGCTGGGGCAGTCCACGGAAGAGATGCTGGGCAGTTTCAAGGATGCGGTGAAGTCCTTTCTGCACGGCGGGATGCTGTTTGAGGAGATGGGTTTTCGTTATATCGGACCGGTGGACGGGCACGACATTCGATCGCTGCGGCGTTATCTGGAGATGGTAAAGGACGTCTCCGGTCCGGTTCTGCTGCATGTGTTCACGGAAAAGGGGCATGGTTTTGAGCCGGCCTGCAAGGATCCGGTCAAATTCCATACTCCTTCGCCCTTCCGCCGTGACAGTGAGAACGAAATTGTGCCGGTGAAGAAGTCGGCAGAGATTTCGTACACGGAAGTCATGTCTGATGCGATATATCGCAGCATGGCTGAGGATCGGAAAGTTTGTGTTCTGACGGCGGCGATGTGTGCGGGGAATCGTCTGGAGCGGATACGGGAAGAGTTTCCTGAGCGGTTTTTCGACACCGGGATCTGTGAGGGGCATGCTGTTGCGTTTGCGGGCGGGATGGCCAAGTCCGGTATGAAGCCGATTGTGGACATTTACAGCACATTTTTGCAGCGCAGTTTCGACCAGATCTTTCAGGAGGTGGCGCTGCAGAATCTGCCAGTGGTGTTCTGTATGGATCGTGCTGGGTTGTGCGGTCCGGACGGGCCGACTCATCACGGCGTATTCGACAATTCGTACATGCGAATTTTTCCGAACATGATTGTTACGGCGCCTGGCGACGAGCAGGAAATTGCTCCGCTGCTGGAATTTGCCCTGCAGAGCACATCGCCGGTATCGATTCGTTATCCGAAGACGAAGACGGAAACGGTGGTTCGCGAGGTGGCTCCGATTGTGCTCGGGCGGGCCGAGGTGCTGTCGTGGGGAACAGACGGGACGATCATTGCCTGCGGTACGATGCTCAGTCAGGCCGTGACTGCTGCGGCAGCACTGCAGCGTCAGGGTCTCAGTGTTGGCGTCGTAAATGCTCGGTTTGTCAAACCGGTTGACGAAGCGGTGGTGGTGCAGGCTGCGGAGCGTGGTTTTGTGATCACGATTGAAGAGAATGCTGTGTGTGGCGGGTTTGGCAGTGCGGTGCTGGAAGCGGCTGCGAAGCACGGCCTGAGCACTGAACGCTTTCGCGTGCTGGCGATTCCTGACCAGTTTGTGGAGCATGGTGATCGCGAGGAACTGCTGCGGGATCTGGGTCTGGACGCGGCAGGGCTGGTGCGAACAGCGAAGGAACTGGCTGGAGTGGCGGTGGAGGCTGAGTCTGCGGCAGCGGTTGGCTGAGTGTGGTGGCCGGGTTGCTGCGGGTGCGTGTGATCAGGGCTGTGATAACTGCAGGTGTGTGCGCAGGAATCGCAGCATTTCTTCGCGCGGTTTGCCATTTTCGGGGGCAACTGCGTGGCCACCATCTTCGTACACGATCAGTTCGCTGATGAGTTTCAGTTTCTGCATCTGGTCGTGGCAGAGTTTTGACTGCAGCCAGGGGACCGTGGCGTCGTTGCGTGAGTGCAGAAAGAGGATCGGGGGATCACCGGTATTGAGGTGTGAGGTGGGAGAGGCCTGTCGCCATGCCGGTGCATCAGTGGCAAAGGGGGCGCCGATCCAGGCCTGATTGGTTTTGAGTTTTTCTGCGTGTGCGGGCTGCAGCGCCAGTTGCTGTGGATCCTGGAAGCGACTGACAAAATCGAAGACTCCGGCGCAGCACACCGCTGCCTGAATGCGGCAGGCGGGATCAGTTTCGTCACCGGTGGTGGCCAGCAGGGCTGCCAGTGTGCCGCCGGCGGAGCCACCGACGGCGGCAAATTTCCGGGGGTCCAGTTGCCACTGGTGTGAATTTTTTCGGAGGAACGCTGTGGCGGCGCGGACATCCGCGAGGGTGTCGGGGAAGTGCTGTTCGGGTCGACCGCGATAGGCGACGAGGGCGACGGCAAAGCCGTGGCTGGCGAGAAATTCGGCCATGCCGCGATAGCCTTTCCCGGTTTGTGGCAGGAAGCCGCCTCCCTGCAGCGCCAGCACGCAGGGCAGGGGACCTTTGTCGGGAGGCAGGTAGAGCGACAGTCGGAGCTGCGGGGCGTGCGGGGCGAAGGCGAGATCCGGGATGATGCGGAACTTTTCGTCGGCGTGTGCAGGCAGCGACGGCAGCAGCACGGCCAGCAGCAGAGATACGGCAGTGATCGGGCGGTGTGGGTGGATGGGAGGAGTGTGGGGCATTGTGTGATGTGTTCCGAGAATTGGTGGCAGAGTTCCCTGGTGGGGCGGCGTGCGTTACAAAAGGGCCGGACGGGGGCGTGGGACTTCGCAATGGGAGATGTGAGCAGATGTCGGACTTGCAGCAGATTACGGAACTGATTCGCAGATTTCGAGATGAACGTGACTGGATGCAGTTTCATAACCCAAAGAATCTGGCTGTGTCGATCTGTCTGGAATCTGCGGAATTGCTGGAGCATTTCCAGTGGACGACTGCCGAGCAGAGTGAAGCAGTGGGGCGGAGCAAACGTGATCAGATTGCGACGGAAATTGCTGATGTGGCGATTTATCTGATCGAGCTTTCGGATAATCTGGGGATCGATCTGTGGCAGGCAATTCAGTCGAAGCTGCAGCACAATGCAGCGAAGTACCCGGTGGAGAAAGCGAAGGGAAATTCGCTGAAGTACACGGAGCTGCAGTAATCAGTGGTGTGGGGTGAGTCCCGCCACGTCATGGTGCGTCGTCGGCTCGAAAGGCACCGCCTGAGAATCCACCGGCGGCAAAACTGCGTCCCAAAAACCACAGCAGGGCCGCAAACGCCACGGCGACGCCGGTTACAGCGATGTTGCGAGTGACAAACCCGATTTGAATTGCGCTGATCAGGAACAGCAAAGCCAGTCCACGTGCCATCATGCCCACGCACCAGCGCCACAGGGAAAAGGGACGGCTTTGATTTGTGGTGCTTTGGACGGCAAACGGATTTTCCGGATCTGCTGACATGTGTGTTACCAACCCTTCAGGCCGGGAACCTGTTATCGACTGCTGACGTTCGGTATTCCGGTCACAGCGGGAATCGGTACGGACTTCGGAATTACTCGACCAGCAGCAGTGACACTTCCTGACGCTGGCCATTTCGCAGAATGGTCAATGGAAGCTTCTGACCAACCCGGTAGTTCAGTTTCAGCCACGCGTTGAACTGTCTGGAATCCATGCGGATGGGTTGACCATCGGCCGCAATGACGATGTCCTTTTCCTGCAGTCCGTCTGTCTTTGCCTGTCGGCCTCCGGGGCCTTCCATATTGATCCAACGCACTTCGAGGGCCCCGTCGCCGGCAGGCAGACCGAGCGTTTTGGTCTGATCGGTGGTCAGTTCGGGCAGCCAGATCTGGAGTCTGGGTGGAGCATTCCACATGGAGCCGCGCCAGGAGAAATCGTGTATGCGCCAACCGCTGCTGAGCTGCAGAGTTTTTCGACCGCTGCGACTGCCTTCAATTTCGACGGTGGCACCTGCACCGTTCAGTGGATGCAGTACCCACTGCATATCGGCGATGGATGCGATTGCCTGACCATTCATGGTGAGGATGTCTTCACCGGGCTGCAGTCCGGCCGTGGCAGCCGGCGATCCGTTGATGACTTCGCTGATCGTGACGCCGCTGCGTCGATCGATCTTCAGGCCGATCAGGTCAGGCAGAGGGTACTTCCACATCAGGTCGG
This sequence comes from uncultured Planctomycetaceae bacterium, assembly GCA_903896675.1. Classification (GTDB taxonomy): domain Bacteria; phylum Planctomycetota; class Planctomycetia; order Planctomycetales; family Planctomycetaceae; genus SXXK01. The sequence goes on along the minus strand of CAITYU010000136.1, from coordinate 13,867 downwards.
GTTTCCATTGTCCCTGCTGCAGGGCGTGCAGGTGTTCGGCATCGTGAATGTTGTGGCAATGGATACAGTTGGAGCGAGTGGTCTCCTTTGCGTATTTTTCAGGGTTTCGCAGGCCGGGCAGTTGCAGTGCACTGGCAGCCGGTTGGGGATTGCCGCGTTTCTGCAGCAACTGGTCACGGTTGGCCGGCCAGGCATTGTGCATCTGCAGCACGCGTTCCATGGTGGCGATCAGGCCATCAATGGAATTGAAGGCATCTGATCCTTCGGCACTCTGAGTTCCGTAACGGGCGTAGACAGTCCCGTCGGCGTTGAGGAACATGGCGGCCCAGTTGAGGTCATAATCGAACTGAAACTGGTTGAGGTCGACACCCTTCATTTCCACCTGGCGGACGGAAATGAAGCGATCGCGAGCGAACAGTCTGACTTTTTCGCTGCCGTTGGCCACATCGGCATCGAAGGCGGCACAGTCGCGGCAGGGCACGCAGCGGAAGGTGACGAACAGGGGTTTGCTGGTACGGCGAGCTTCGGCCATGGCCGCCGGGATATCGTTGTAAACCCAGACATCCGTCTGGACTCCGTTGGCATCCTTCAGGCGTTCGCGGAGTGCTTCATCGTCGGCGCTGCAATGGGACGTGGCGATGGCGAGCAGCAGCATTGTCAGCAGGCAGTGGGAGTATGGGCAGCGAAAAAAGTTGTGCATGTGGAGTGATCACCAGCGTGACTGACGGTTCAATAAAGGGCGTGGCCGGTGGTTGGTTCGTATGTCAGTGGACGAATTGCGTGCCGGCGTGCTCACGCTGGAAAAGTGTAGAAAGTTGTCGTTGCGACCTGAAGCTGACTCTGTCGCAAAACCGGATTTTGCGGCTCTTTGGGTGGGCCGTGGGGCAGGGCAGTTCTGAGCGGCTGTGACATCGCTGGCCTTGTTCCGTGCCGGCAGGTGTTTGGGGTTCGGGGCTGTGAGCGGTGCCGCGAAGTCTCTCGCAGCGACCTTTCGGACCGTCTGATGCTCGCGCGTTCTGGGCTCCCATTATTCCTGTTCCCCTGGCAGAATACGGCCACCTGAACTGACACGTCCGCCAAACTCGAGCCGAGTCGTCTCAACATGGATTCTCAGACAACCCCCGCAGTTCCTCGGGTTGTGCCCGGAGTGCTGGCAGGCACGGTGTTTCTCAGTGCGTTTCTGCTGTTTCAGATTCAACCACTGATCAGCCGGCTGCTGCTGCCGTCCTTTGGCGGAGCTCCAGCCGTCTGGACCACGTGTATGCTGTTTTTTCAGACGCTGCTGTTTGCCGGATATCTGTATTCGCACCTGCTGGTATCGCGGCTGTCGCGACGGTGGCAGGCCGGGCTGCACACGGGCCTGTTGCTGCTGGCGTGTCTGCTGCTGCAGATCACGCCGTCACCGGCGTCGGCTGATGTGGCTGAAGGATCGCCGGTTCTGCAGATTCTGTGTCTGCTGCTGACGACTGTCGGGTTGCCATATTTTGTGCTGAGTACGACCGGGCCACTGCTGCTGTCATGGTTTTCCGAGGTCTGCCCGGGGCGTTCGCCGCACCGTCTGTATGCCCTGTCCAATTCCGGATCCCTGCTGGCTCTGCTGAGTTACCCGTTTGTGATTGAACCTCTGCTGGCTCTGTCCGGCCAGACTCGCGGCTGGCAGGTAGTGTTTGTGCTTTTTGCTGTGTGCTGCGCGGGGGTGCTGCTGGGTGGGCTGCAGGTCGTCACTGGCCGCGGGACTTCAGCGGCACAGCCTGTGACCTCGCATGCCGCTGCGGCATCGCAGCGTGCAGCATCAGCGATTCCGTGGTCGCTGCGATCCGCGTGGTTTGGGCTATCGTGTCTGGCGACGGTGCTGCTGCTGGCCGAGACTGCTCAGATCTGTCAGGACGTGGCCGTGGTCCCGTTTCTGTGGATTGTGCCGCTGGCATTGTATCTGCTGTCGTTCATTCTGTGTTTTGAAAGTGATCGCTGGTATCTGCGGCGCTGGTGGTGTCTGGTCAGTGCCGCGCTGCTGCTGGCACTGTGCTATATTCAGGCTTTCGGGACCCAGTCGCCCCTGCTGCTGCAACTGGCGGTGTGGTTCGGCAGTCTGGCTGCTGTGTTCATGCTGTGTCATGGTGAGCTGGCGCGATTGCGTCCCGGTCCCGATCAACTGACTTTGTTTTACCTGACGACGGCGGCTGGCGGGGCCTGTGGCGGGATCGCGGTGGGTGTGCTGGCTCCGCTGCTGCTGCCGCAGTACTGGGAGCATGATGCTGGAATTCTGGCTGCTGCGCTGCTGGCTTTGGGTGTTTGGTTCGATGAACGCGGCTGGCTGCAGAGTCGTCGTCCACCGCTTCCGGCGGCGGCTGCAGCCATACTGCTGATCGTGTCGATTCTGACCGTGGCGGCGGCATCGGTCGGTGGCTGGATGGAGAGTATAGCAGTGCGACGGACGTTTTACGGTGTGCTGGAGGTGGAGCGGGATGAGGTGGAGGACGCCGTGGTTCTGCGACATGGCCGAATTACCCATGGGATGCAGTTCCGTCGTCTGCCGTCGGTGCCCACAACGTATTATGGTTACGAGACCGGTGTGGCGCGAGCGATTGCTGTGCTGCGGGAACGTGCCGAATCCGGTGGAGGTCGACTGAAGGCCGGACTTGTGGGACTTGGTACCGGGACGCTGGCCGCTTACGGCAGGCCGGGCGACCGGTTTGTGTTCTATGAGATTGATCCGGGCGTAGTGCAGCTGGCTCGGGAGCAATTTCGTTTTCTATCCGATTCGGCGGCCGACATTGAGATCATCGAGGGCGACGCGCGATTGCGGCTGGAGGCCCAGCCTCCGCAGCAGTATCAGTTGCTGGTGCTGGATGCATTTTCCGGTGATGCTGTGCCCACTCATCTGCTGACTCAGGAAGCTGTGCAACTATGTCGCCGGCATCTGGCACCGGGCGGGATTCTGGCAATTCACATTTCCAATCTGCATTTGAATCTGCGGCGTGTGACGGAGGGAGTGGCAGCGGCAGAGGGCGTGGCGACGGTCTCGCTGCTGAAGTCTCCCGGTGTGGATCCGGAAACCGGTCAGCCGCAGCAGTCCAGTCCCGGCAGCATCTGGACGCTGATGGCTGAGCAGCCGGATACTCTGCGGCATGAACTATTCCGTTCGGGTGAAACGCCTTTACCGCAATCTTTGCGTGTACTGTGGACCGACGATTACTCGAATCTGCTGCAATTGATCCGCTGGTGAAATGTTGTAAGTGATTTGTGTGTATGTATTTGTGTTGTTTTTGTGGTTTTGATTCGGCGTTGACCCCTGGGGCTGGGGTGTGGTAGATTGGGGTGGAATGGTCGCGAAATCTGTGGATTTTTGTTGACAATGGCAGGGACGCCATGAGTGGGTATCCGGGAAATTCGCTGTCAGCGTGGTGTGGATCAGGTCCGCCGGAGGACCATGATCTGCTGCGTGAGGCGCGTCTGGTGGTGCATCAGGAGGCTGATGTGCTGCGGCAGGTGGCGGATGGCCTTGACCGTCATTTTTGCGCGGCCGTGCGACTGTTGCTGGGTTGTTCGGGTGCGGTTGTTGTGACGGGTGTGGGGAAGGCGGGGCTGATCGGTCGGAAGCTGTCGGCGACTTTTTCCAGCACTGGGACGCGTTCGCACTTCCTGCATCCGACCGAGGCACGGCATGGCGATCTGGGCTGCGTGGGGTCACAGGACGTTGTGGTGGCGTTGTCCAACAGCGGTGAGACAGAGGAGCTGCTGGGTCTGATTCTGCCGCTGCGTGAGCAGGGTGTGCCGCTGATTGCTGTAACGCGGGACATGCAGAATGCCCTGGCTCGAGCTGCTCAGGTGGTGCTATCGATCGGTCGTCATCGGGAAGCCGGTCCACTGGCATTGGCTCCGACCTGTTCCACGACGGCTATGCTGGCGCTGGGTGATGCTTTGGCGCTTGTGACGAGTCACGCGCGGGGATTTACGGCTGAGAATTTTTCGAAGTTTCATCCGGCTGGCAGTCTGGGTCGGCAGTTGTGTCCGGTGCGGGAAGTGATGCGGAAGGGGGCAGACATCCGTGTGGCTGCGCAGTCGCAGACTGTGCGAGAGGTGATGATTCAGTTGAGTCGCCCGGGGCGTCGCAGCGGAGCGGTGATGCTGGTGAATTCGGACGGGCGTCTGACGGGGGTATTTACTGACAGTGATCTGGCGAGATTATTTGAAACGCGTCGTGATGAGCAACTGGACGAGGCGATTGAGCTGGTGATGACTCGCAATCCGATCACGACAGCTCCGGGAGTCCTGTTGCCGGAGGCGATCCATCTGATGTCTGAGCGAAAGTTGAGCGAGTTGCCGGTGATTGATGAGCGTCGGATTCCGCTGGGTCTGCTGGACATTACGGACGTGCTGCAGCGGTTTGACGATGCGGATGCTGATCAGTCTGTGTCAGAGCAGCGTCAGCGGCGTGCGGCCTGATTGTGTGTTGAGAGCGGACAGAGTGACGGATGGCACTGAACGACTTACCGAGAACTTCACGAACGCTGCTGGCGGCGATTGGTCTGTCTGCGCTGTACCTGCTGTATTCTCAGGTGACGCGACCGATGCTGACAGTGAATCGCAGTCCGCAGATTGCGAGGGCTCAGCCTGCGGTTCCGGAAAAGTCTTCACCGATCTTTGCCACGTCTGCCAATCGCTGGCTGCCGCAGCACCAGTGGGTCGGCAGGGCCAACAGCCGATTTCGTGATGGCAGTCGGCTGTTGTTTTTTGATGAGCATGAACTGCTGAACGAAAATCGTGCGATTCGCGTCAGTCCTGTGGCGATGGTCTGGCAGAATGAGGGCGGGGGTGAGTCAGAATCGCCGATCACGGCGGTTGCGGAATCAGCCAGTTTCACGTGTTCGGCACCGTTGTCACTGGGGGCTGGTCAGTTCGGCCGTATCACCTCGGGTCTGCTGGGAGGTGAGGTGCGAATTGAGGGTCCGCAGGGATTGCGGATCGAGGGTCGCACGTTTTATTTTGAGGAAGAGTCACTGCGGATCTGGTCGAGTGAGCCGGTGCGTTTTGGCTGGGAGCGGCATACGGGGACTGCCGAGGGCGGAGTGGAAATTGAGCTGTCCGGGGCTGCGAATCCGCAGGAGGGCGGTCTGATGTCAGTTTCCGATATCCGCCGTATTCGTCTGCTGGGGCGGGTGAACTGCAGTCTGCAGTTTACGGAGCAGGATTCGTCGGATCGTCCGGTGCAATTGCAGGTTTCGGCGGCGAATGGATTTGAGTATTACGTTCCGACGCTGGAGTGCACATTTACGGGGTTTGTGGATCGGGAGCTTCGTCCGGACAATCAGGTGCTTGTGGAGCAGCCTCAGGAGGACGGGAGTCGGGATCGGTTGTTCTGTTCGCGACTGTTACTGCAGTTGCGGCGGAGGGAGCGGGATCCTGACAAACAGGGAGGCTCACAGCAGCTGGCGGCGGTGTCGATTGCGGCAGACGGTCGTCGGGTACTGTTTCGTTCGGAATACCGGCAGATCACGGCTGCGATGAGCAGGCTGGTGTATCAGATTGAGGAGCGGAGGCTGGATCTGACGGGCCGTCCGTTGAGTCCGGCGGGTCCGGCGGCACCGGTGACGGTGGAGCATGCGGGGCGTCGCCTGACGGCTCCGGCCGTTGCGGCGGTGCTGGACGGGCGGAATCAGGTGCGTCTGCTGCAGTGTTCGGGGCCGGGGAAGATTGAGCCGCCGGAGCTGGTTGCGGGGCAGGTTGCGGACGAGAGGGTGGAGCGAGAATCGGTTTCGGCGAAATGGGCGACTTCGCTGCAGTTGACGCGTGCTGAGCAGGATGTCCTGGTACTGACGGGTCAGGCCGAGGTGGGCTGGCGTCCGCAGCAGTTGTCGCTGGCGGCGACGGAGATAGCGCTGACGATGCACGGAGCGATGGAGCGTGGTGTTGAGGGGACAGCTGCAGGTGACGGGAAACTGCCGGTGCTGCGGGGACCGAGGCAGCTGAGGGCGACGGGAGATGTGCGTCTGGATTCGCCGCAGCTTACGGGCGGTGCCAGGGAGTCACTGTTGGTGGAGTTCGAGCCTGAGGACCTGAGCGCAGTGTCACAGTCAGGGATTTCAGGAGGGGCGACGATCAGCGGGGCTGGACAGGAGCGGTCGAGTGGTGTGGATGTGACGGAGTCCGGCCAGTCGGGGAGTGATGCGGAGTCGGCGGGATTGCCGGCGACGCCTTTGTCGGCGGGTGGTACCGGGACGACTCAGTTCTTCTGTGACGCGGTGGAGACGAAGCTGCGGATGTCGTCTGCGGGTCGAGTGCGGTTTGAGGATTTGTGGCTGCGTGGGGCGGTGGCCGTGACGCATCAGGGCCAGCGGAAGTCTGAAAGTTTTACGGCAGAGGGAAAGTCGCTGCATGCGGCTGCGGGGTTTGACGGCAGTCGGCGGATCATGTTGTTTGGTGATCCGGCCAGTGTCATTCGGGTGTCGGATCGAATTGACGGTCCGCGGATTGATCTGAACGAGCTGATTTCGCCCATGCAGGCGGCGCGTCGTGAGGCGGAGGTGCGTGGCAGTGGTCGAATTCGTTTCATCGTGGAGCGTGGGCTGGACGGCAAGCCACTTGAGCGACCGACACCGCTGGACATTTACTGGAATGAGAAGATGTCATTTGCGGAGCGGACAGCGCGATTCACGGGAAACGTGCGTGCGGTGCTGGACAACGAAACGGATTTTGATGTGGAGCTGACGTGTGCGGGAATGCTGGTGCATTTTGGCGAAGCGGTGCGTGTCGAGCAGCCGGTGGCGGGGCGTGAAATTGAGGTGGTTTCAGCGGTGGTGGATGAATCGTCAGAGCAGCGACGTCCGAGTATTGAGCGAATCGAGTGTGAGGGGCGGGTGCAGGTGCAGGCGAAGATGATGACGGCCGGGGTGGTGACGGCGCGGCATTTTGCGGAGTTTGCGGATTTTGAATTTGAGTATGGGACGGGTCAGTTTCGCGGGACGGGGCCGGGGTATATTGAAACGGTGCAGCCGGATTCCAGTGGTCGCCTTGCGGTATCGCGTGCCGCGGTTGCGCGTGCGAATACTCCGGTCAGCGAACCGGATCAGGCATTCATTTACGTGCGGGCGACGTTCATCGGGACTCTGGATGGCAGTCAGCAGGCGCGATTTGTGCGACTGCGGCAGCATGTGCGGGGTGTATTCGGTCCGGTGCGATCACTGGACGAAAAAATCAGTCTGGAGCGTGTGAGTGTGGCGGAGCTGCCCGATCAGACCGGGTTGATGGGCTGTGAGAATCTGACAGTGTCGTTGTCTGCGGGTGGTGGCAGTGCTGGTGGTGACAGTCGTTCATTTTCGCTGGTGGCGGAATCGAATGCGGCGGGTGGTGGTACTGGGACCAGAGCCCCCTGTCGACTGGAGTCGCGACTGTTTTCCGGAGATGCGGACAAGATTACTTACGATCATGCGAAGCAGCAGTATATTCTGCGCGCCGAGGAGGGTCGGCAGGCAAAGGTGACATATCTGCCGCATAACGGTCAGCCGCAGGTGCTGACAGGTCGTCGCTTCGAGTACTACTCGGACCGCAACTATCTGAATGCCAATCAGATTACGGGAGTGCAGACATCGGGTGGTCTGTGAGTGTGTGGTGTGGACGTCAGTCAGACTGGGAGCGTGCTGCAGATGCAGTCGATCAGCGGATCGCGGGACGTGGTGATTGTGGGCAGCGGTCACAACGGATTGGTTGCGGCGGCCTACCTGGCGGCAGCCGGGAAGTCAGTACTGGTGCTGGAACGAAGCAGCGTGGCGGGTGGTGCTGCGGTGTCGAAGCGGGTGTTTCCGGATCATGATGCGTGGTTGTCTCGTTATTCGTATCTGGTTTCATTGCTGCCTGATCAGATTGTGCGTGAGCTGGGTCTGAATTTTCGGACGCTCAGGCGACGGGTGTCCTCGTATACGCCGTGGCGGGACGGGGCGGGTCGGCACCGGGGACTGCTGCTGTTTCCTGATGATCTGCAGCGTTCGCGGGAATCGATGAGTGAGTTGCCTGGTGGTGCTGCGGAGTGGCTGGGCTATCTGGAATTTGGTCGGCTGCAGTCGGAGCTGGCGGCTCTGGTGGCACCCTCATTTCTGCAGCCACTGCAGACTCGGCAGCAGTTTCTGAGTCAGTTGCAGACAGCCGATCAGCGGCTGGCGTGGGACAGTTTTGTGGAACGACCACTGGGTGAGGCGATCGAGCGGTATTTCCACTCTGACGTAGTGCGTGGGCTGGTAATGACGGACGGCAAGATTGGAGTGCTGGCATCACCACATGACGAGAATCTGCTGCAGAATCGCTGTTTTCTGTATCATGTGTGTGGGAATGGTACCGGTGAGTGGCGCGTGCCTGAGGGCGGGATGCGATCGCTGACGGGGTCTCTGCTGAGCCGTTGTCGGGAGGCGGGTGTGGAGGTGCTGACGGAATCTCCGGCGGTGCAGATCGAGCCTGGTCCGCGGTGGCATCGGGTGACATTTCTGCAGGACGGTCGTGAATGTGGAGTGGATGCCGAGTATGTGTTGCTGAATGCGGGTCCGCGAACTGCGGCGCGGCTGCTGGGGCAGAGCTATCAGCCGCAGCCGGCTGATGAGGGTTCGGTAATCAAGATCAACATGCTGTTGCGGCGGTTACCGCGGCTGCTGGATGCCGGTGTGTCGTCGCAGGATGCGTTTGCCGGCACCTTTCATGTTGACGAGGGTTATGAGCAGATGCTGCAGTCGTGGAAAACGGCAGTTTCGGGAGAGATTCCGAATCCTGTGCCTGGTGAGATCTACTGTCATACTCTGACGGATGCTTCGATTCTCTCCCCGCAGTTGCGGGCGGAGGGTTATCATACGCTGACGCTGTTTGGTCTGGACATGCCGTGGCGACTGTTTGAGCACGATCATGATGCGCGTCGTCAGGTGGTGCTGCAGCGTTATCTGGAGGGTTTGAATCGGTTGTGTGCCGAGCCGTTCGAAGACTGTCTTGCGCGAACTGCGGCGGGCGAATTGTGTCTGGAGATTCATACTCCTCAGGATCTGCAGTCTGAGCTGGATCTGGACGGCGGCAATATCTTTCACAATCAGCCGTCGTGGTTTTTTGTGGAGGCGGGAGAGCAGGCTGGTCAGCGTGGTGTGGAGACGAGTTGGTCCCGAATTTATCTGGCAGGTTCCGCGGCGGTGCGTGGTGGCGCGATCAGCGGGATTCCGGGATATCATGCCGCGCGGTGCGTGCTGGGCGACTGAACAGGAGGAACTCCGCGGTTGACTGCTCGCAGACGGTGCGGAGTTCATGGCGTCACGCGCAGCGCGACGACGTCTGTATGCGGCGACTGGCACCCTGCGTTCAGTTCAGGGCGGAGCAGTAGTGGTTCCGGGGACGGCTGCGGTCGTGTATTGGCACTGTGACTCGCGCGGCGTGTCAGGCGGGGATGTCGCGGCAGGGTCTGCATCGGGCTCTGCGGCGGCATGGTTTGCTGCCGGACAAGTTTCGGTGGCGTGGAGATTTCCCGTAATTCTGCAGAACGCGTACTTTCAATTCGATCTCCCCCTGTTTATTCTCAGGGGCCACCTGAGACCGAAATCCTGCTGAAAGTGACAGGGAGTCTGAGTTGACTGCTGCAGATATGAATTATGACATCCTGCCGGGCGACTGGTGGCTGATCCGGCAGTGTGAATTGAAGACTCAGTCCGTGCTGCGTCCGCGTCGTCGGCGGGGTGTGACGACCGTGAAGTCCCGCCAGTTGACGATGGCTGAATTAAGTGAGACGGCCGCGAAGCTGTGTTTCCGCCTGCATTCCATGTATCTGCAGGGGGTTCCGGCTCTGCTGAAGGAGCTTCAGCAGGACAGTCTGCCGGCGGCCCAGTATGGTACTCGGATTCGTGAAATCAACAGGCGGCTGGATCTGGGTGGCAAACGCATTGAAAAGCTCAAGCAGGGCCGGGATGTCCAGCGATTTACGGTGGATCAGATCTATAAACTGGCGGTGCTGCAGGGGGTTTCAGAGCCTGCTCCGTGTGTTCTGGAATGGGGGGCCGTGCTGACGTGGTTACTGCTGCATCTGGGCAGCCATCCTTTGGACGCGGGGGGGACCGTGGGAATTCCGGGTGGTACGGTGCCGCTGGAGTGCGTGATCTATGCAGCCTGTGCCATGTGCCTGATTGACCCGATTGGGGCAAAGCAGGACGCCAGTGTGTCGGCAGATACGGTTGTTGGTTTGGAATCGGCGGCGTGGCAAAGGCGGGCCCTTGAGGTTTGCGAGCAGTATGTCAATCGTTCAAGGCTGCTGATGGGGCAGGCAGACTTTGTCAGGCTTTCGGAGTTGCTGGAGGATGACCCTGCCGAGGTGTTTCGAATTGCTCAGCAGTGTTCTGAGCGACTGCGCTTGCTGCTGGTGCGTTTGGGAGTTCGTCGATGAGTTTTGAGTCTGCGGAGTCCGGGGATTCTCCGATCAGTGCGATGGATCTGGCGCTCTATGCCGAGGGCCTGCTGGATAGTGCAGGTTGCGCGCGTGTGGAAGGTCTGCTGCAGCGGTATCCGCAGTTGCGAGGCTGCTGTGCGGGCTGGTCCGGTGTGGATGCATCGGTACTGTCTGAGGATGGGCGGGGCGTGGCGACTGAGCGGGTGGCGGAGCTGGGGATGGCAGAGCGACCAGTGTCGTCGCGTCGAAACTGGGTTTCATTGTCGGCAGCAGTGCTGCTGGTGACGGCCGTCGTGGCGGCATGGCGCAATGCAGAGGCAGGAGCCTTTGATGCAACGCTGTCCGTGACGGAAAGGGCGTTGCAGTCTGCGGGCGCAGAATTACCCATCGAACTGCAGCGAAGTCGTCAGTCGCTTGAGCGTCTGCAGAAGTCGTTCTGGATTTCGGATCAGCAGATGCGGCGTCGGAATCGGCTGCTGGCAGAATCGATCCTGGCGCAGGTTGGTATGGAGCGGAAGCACGTGTCACCGCTGGAGTTTGCTGACAGGCCTGATCTGTATCCTCCGCTTGAGTTGTGTGGTCAGGCAGTGGCTCTGCTGAGAGATGTGGAATCGGATGATGTGCAGTCCCGGGAGGTGCTCACGGATGCTTTGTGCACTACCAGCGAGATTCGCGGCTGGCTGGCTGCAGTGCAGCGATTTCAGCGGGATCTGCCGTTTTCAGATCAGTACGCTCTGTCGGCAGCCGCGGCGCTGGATGGGCTGCGGGCAGCACCGGATGGACAGCATCGACTGATGCTGCTGAACCTGTTGTTCCGTGCAGCACACAAAGGCGGTATGGATGGTCGATTGCCGGCAGCGGGTGGTGGGCTGGTGCCGGCTGAGCCGGTATTATTGCCGCAATTGCGGGAACTGCTGCTGAGTCTGCCGGGGGATTCCGTTGAGACAGCAGTGAACGACTGGAAGCAACTCTCGGTGCCGCTGGGTATGGCGATCAGTCGTCTGCCGGTGAGCAGTTTCCAGGATCATCTGGCGATGATGGGCATCTGCAATACTCTGGGGATGCGACTTCGGGCGGAACACCTGCCGGCGCAGCTGGTGTTGCAGCAGGGCATTCAGTTGGCGGAGCAGGTGTCAGGTGCTGAGCAGGATCTGACTTTTCAGCTGACTTATGGGCGGTTGCTGGGCAATCTGGCGGATAACATGGCCGGTTCGGCGTCCATTCCGGATGAGTTGGCGCAGCGGGAAAAAGCGGTGCAGCATTTTCGCGGTGTCACGCGGCGGATGGTCAGTCAGGAGTTGCAGTCCGAGTTGTGCTGGGTAACCGCCCGACAACTGCTGTTGCTGTACGTGGCTGAAAAGCAGGGGTTGCAGCCAGCGTCGCGGGTTGACGAGTATCTGGGAGCGCTGAAGCAGATTACCGACGACCTGACGTCGTTTGAAGGTGCGCAAATGAGCCTTCATGAGATCGAGTTGATTCGGGCAATTCATGCGGATCGCGAGGGGCGAGCATCGCTGGGTCAGGGGCTGGTACACTCGGCTCGCGCAGCCGAAATGGAGTCGAGGGGTTCGATAGCTGACCAGGAGGTCAATCGCCGCCTGTTTGCTGCTTTTCGGGACAGTGCTTACTGTTGTTCTCAGCCGGAGTTTGCGAGTATTCTGAAAATGTATGGAATTGAGTAGGTTGTCGGTGCTGAGGGGGGCTGTTGTCATGACCGAATTGCTGGTGCTGACCGGTCAGCAGATTCGGCTGGAGTTGCAGCGGCCTCCGGAGGTGCTGCGTTGGGTGGAATCGCTGCCGGCCGATGTCCGCTCAGAGATTTCTGTGGGAGCGACGGTTGGCATGATACGCAGTCTTGTTCTGCTTGTGACATTGTGCGTGTGTGGCCGTCTTGAAGGGCAGTTCAACGACACAGGTTTTGACCTGCAGCAGTTGCCGCAGGTTCAGCCAGGGTTTCGTGTGGAGTTGTTTGCGGCTGAACCACTGGTGCGGCAGCCATGTGCGATGGCGTTTGACAGTCGTGGGCGACTGTTGATTGGTATGGGACCGCAGTACCGCAATCCGACTCCGGAGACCCCCGGTGACAGCGTGGTGCTGGTGCTGGATGCAGATGGGGATGGTCGGGCAGAGACGACGAAGGTCTTTGCGACCGGCTTTAATGCGATTCAGGGTTTGGCCTGGCGGGGGGGCGACCTGTGGGTCGCAAATGCTCCGGATCTGACCCTTGTCCGCGATCTGGATGGTGATGATCTGGCGGACGAGTATGTGAAGGTTTATACGGATCTTGGCAATCTGGAGCATGGTCTGCATGGTCTGAATTGGGCGCCTGATGGTCGACTGTATATGAGCAAGGGCAATTCGAAGGGTCTGACTGAGCGTGGTCGTGTGGCGCCGAAGGTCTTTCGCGATCTGTGGGGTGTGACGGCCCCTGCTGGAACTCCGGATGTGCCACCGCCGCAGTCATACACAGCAGCCACCTACAGCCGAGCGTACCATGATCCGGCGGATGACTGGGGGCGTGCGGGTGGAATTCTGCGGTGCGAGGACGGTGGGTTGAATCCGGAGCTGGTGTCGGAAGGGTTCCGCAATCCGTGGGACATCGCCTGTGACAGCGGATTCAACTGGCTGGGGACGGACAACGATCAGAACGAGGGGGATCGAGTCTTCATGTCGATTCCGGGGGGACAGTTTGGATGGAATCATGCGTGGAGTTCGCATTGGGGGCTGGAGCCGCATCTGCCGACGGCGCCCGTGAGTGGTCCGCTGTTTGAAGGTTCGGGAACCGGCGTGGTCTTTGGGGGTGGCGTATTTCCGGATTCGTATCAGGGTGTGTTTTTTATCAATGACTGGCTGCAGAAACGGACTTATGTGTGGCGTCCGTCGTGGGATGGGGCTTTGCTGAAGCCGGCTGGCGGGGAGTGGTCGGTATTTGTGGAGGGGGGGCGTGCGCTGTATCGACCGACCGATCTGGAGTTTGGTCCGGATGGAGCATTGTGGGTACTGGGCTGGAGCAGCGGGTATGGTGCGGAATGGCAGAACGGTGAGTTGAAGAATGAGGGTCGAGTGTATCGCATAGCAGCAGAATCGCCGACGGTTCATGGGAGTTGGGCTGCGTATGGTTCGAGAGGTGCCGAGGAGTTGAGTGAGCGGCAGTTGATCAGTCAGTTTTCCAGTCCCTTACCGGTGCATCGAACGGATGCGCAGCGAGAGTTATTGCAGCGTGGTGCTGTTGGGCGTCGGGCATTGCTGTCGGCACTGGAGGCTGTTGGGGCTGATGAACTGGTGGAAACGTGGTGTTTGTGGACGCTGGGTCTTTCGGAGTCCGGTGCAGGGGAGTTGGACGGGTATTTTCGGGGTCTGGCAGCGGATTCGCAATGTGGGTTGAATCGTCGAATTCAGGCTGTTCGGATTCTGGCGGATCGGCGACATCGTCGGGGTGACGCTGAAGCTCTGCCGGCGGAGGTGACG
>CAITYU010000135.1 GCA_903896675.1 uncultured Planctomycetaceae bacterium | reverse complement strand
TTCGCCGCCGCAGGTTTCCCCATGTCCTCCGCCACCCTCAGCCAGATCCCCGGACTTCCCCGGTTGCTGCTGCAGTGCCGCAGACTTGTACGACTGCAGGCCGTGCTCCGCGGGTCGGCCGAAACCATTGCCACCACCTCCATCACCCTGCTGCTGGCCTGCCTGATCGACTATCTGCTGCTGCTGCCATCCACTCTTCGACTGCTGCTGCTGCTGATCACCGTCTGCACCTGCTGCACTGTCTGTATTCGCCGACTGCTGCTGCCGGCATTGCGCACGCTTCGCGAAGACGAACTCTCTGCCGCCGTCGATCTGCAGTTCCCGGACCTGCAGGAAGCACTCGCCACACTCGCCTCACTCAATCGCCCCGATGTTTCACAGCTCGAATCCGGTTCGGAACTGATGCGGGCCCTCCTCGTGCAGCGCACCGCTCAGAAACTTGCTCAGATTCAGCCCGGCCAGGTCGTCCCCGGTCAAAAAACCCTGCGTCGTTCACTGCTGGCCACCGCCTGCCTGCTGGCCGTGATCCTGCCAATGGTCTGCTGGCCCGCGGGCACACAACTGCTGGCATGGCGACTGCTGACACCCTTCGCCAATCTGGCCGCACCCACCAACCTGTGGTTTGAAATCACCCTGCCACAGCAGGTAGCCGCCGTCGGTTCCGACGTCACCTTCGCTGCCACTCCGCGCTGGCGTTCCGCCATCCCGGGGACTCGCCCGCAGCAGGTCAGCCTCGAACTGCAGACACAGGACGGTCGCCTCGACCAGCTCAGCATGAACTGGAACGAAGCCGAACAGCAGTACACAACCGTGCTCAGTGATGCCCGACAATCGCTGCTGTACCGTGTCACCGGGGGTGGCACTTTCACCGAATGGCACACGCTGACAGTCGCCGAAGCACCCCGGATCCTCGCCGCCACACTCACTGAAACTCCCCCCGCCTACACTCGTCGACCTGTGCAGATTGTCGATGGCATCACCGGCGAAATCTTCGTTTTCGAGAGCAGCCGGATTCAGATGCTGCTGCAATTCAGTAAACCCATCGCCGATCTGCAACTGGTCTGGCAGAATTGGCAGCCACTGCCCGCGCATACAGCCGGCACCGGCGAAGAAATGACACCGGGCGAAAACAGGCAACTGCTGCCCGAAGAACTTGCTGCCGCTGCCGCCGGACAGCCCATGGCGGAAGCCAGCCGGCAGGCCACCGCAGATCCTGCCATCCCCGAAATACAGTGGTCACCCGATCGCCTGCAGGCCGAATTGACATTCAGCGTCACCGGGGGCGGACGCTTCCTGTTTCAGGCCCGCGACGATGTCGGCCTGCCCATCAGCGAACCTGCCGATCGACGTCTGACCGCCGTGGCGGACCAACCGCCCGTACTGCAGGCTGCCGGAATTCAGGATGGCCTCGAAGTTCGGCCGGATGACGTCGTCCCGCTCAACACCATCGCCACAGACGACATCGGCATCGGGTTACTGGAACTGCACTTCCGCCGTAATCAGGATGCCTTCCGCATTCAGCCGGCCCAGCCACTCGAAAAAGGTGCCGCAGCAGTCGCCAGCGACTTCCGGCTGGATCTCAAACCGCTCGGGCTGCAGCAGGGCGATACCCTCGAACTGCGCGCTCGTACCGCCGACCAGCGACCAAACCCCGGACCCCAGACTGTCTGGCAGGGTCCGTGGATCCTGAAGGTGTCCAGTACCGCCGCACCACTCGGACTGCAGGCACTGCAGCAGGCAGATCGCCAGTTGCTGGAAGCCCTCCGCAAATTGTCCCAGGAACTGGCGCTCGACGCTGCCAAAGCCGCACAGCTCCGCGCAAAGGCCCAGCAGGACCTCGACCGGAAAACCCGCGATGACGTCCGCGGCCTCAGCGAGAAGGAACAGACACAAGGCAATCAGTTGCAGGATCTGGCGGAGGAAACGGCACAGCACCCGCTGATGAAACAGCCCGCAGACAAGCTGGCGACGCTGGCGCAGCAACTGCGCCGTGAAGTTGCCGAACAGTTGAATGCAGCAGCCGCCGCTGAACGCGACCCGGCTGTCCAGCATCTGCAGCAGGCAGAAAACCGCCTGCAGCAGATTCGCAATGAACTGGACCAGTCAGCCGCTCAGATGGAACGCGCCGCAAAACTCGAACAGGACCTCGCCGAACTCAACCGCCTCGCACTCGACGCGGAAAAACTGGCCGATGATTCACTGCAGCACCAGCAGCAGCGTCAGCAGGGACAGCCGGCAGCCGGACAGTCACCGGAAGACTTTCAGCAGCAACTGGCCGCTGAACAGCAGCGGCTGCAGGGCGAACAGCAGCAACTGGATCAGCAGTTGCAGGAACTGCTCAGAAAACAACAGGAATTGCTGCAGGCCGCCCGCGAAGCTCAGTTGGATCAGGCCGCTGCACTCTCCAAACAGCTCGAACAACTGGCTCAGCGACAGCAGGGCGTGGCCACCGCAGTCCAGGAAGAGGCTCGCGACGCCGGTCGCGATGCCGAACAGCTCGCCAACCAACTACAGCAACTGAAGGGCGATCTGCAGAACGTCATGCAGCAGTTGAAACAGCAGCCCGCCGATTCCACGTCGCCGGCCTCAGCTCAACCTGACCCTGCCGCACTCGATCAGGCCGTCCGCGATCTGCGTCAGGGCAACCTCGCCGCACCGCAGCAGGTCCTGCAGCAGACCGCCGCTCAACTGGATCAGGCCACCCGGCAGCAGGTACCCGGCAGCCCGCAACAGCAGGCTCAGCAGTTACAGCAGCAATTGCAGCAACTGAACCAGAAGCTGCAGCAACTGGCAGCCGAACGCTCGGAACAGCCGGGGCAGCAGCAGCGGGGCACGGCAGCGATGTTACAGCAACTGGATCAACTGGCCCAGGCTGCCAGCCAGCAGGCTCAGACACTGCAACGGGACGCTGACAGCCCGCAGGACGCACAGGCCGGTGCGGAACGTTCTGCACAAAGAGCCGGTGATGCCCTGCGCGCAGCCGAATCCGGCCAGTTTCAGCGCGCCGCCGAACAACTGAAATCCGCCGCTGAAGACGCTCAGCAGGCAGCCGCACAGATGAATGCCTCAGAACTCCAGGATCAGATCGCACAACTTCAGCAGCAGCGCGATGATCTGACACGCATGGCCGACACACTGCGGCAAATGCAGTCCAGCAATCCAGCACAGACGGCCGCTCAGCGACAGACTCAGCAGAATGTCAATCAGCAGGCTGGGGAACTGCCGCAGCAGTTACAGTCACTGTCCGAACGACTCAATCACCCGGCTCTCGGACTGCAGAACCTGGCACGCCCGTCGCACGAGGCCGCTCAGGCAGCACAGCAGGCAACCAGCAGTGGGCAACAGGCCGCAGGCAACATGCAGCAGGCCCAGTTACAACAGGCAGGGCAGGCGGCTGAACAGGCGGCTGGACAGCTCAGTCGAGCCGGTCAGTTGGCGGCCCAGGCCGCTCAGGGCTTACGCGATCCGTCCAACCCTGTCCCCCAGGAAGTGGGTGACAGCATCGGGGAAGCACTGCAGAATCTGCAGCAGGCAGCCCAGCGTATGGCCCAGGAAGACAGCCAGCAGCCGGCCGTCACGCAGGACTCAGAAGGCTCAGGACAGCCCGGTGAATCCAGTGCACCGGGACAAACCGAAGCAGGGCAACCGGAACAACCCGGGGCCGGGCAGCCACAGGCTGGCGACCAGCCGCAGCAGCCCGAGACTGCCGGACAGCCGGGACAGCAGAATGCCCCAGGCGGGCAACCGGGCAACAGTCAGGACAGCCGACAGTCTCGTCAGCCCGGACAGCCGGGCAGCGAGCCGGGCGGACAGCAACCCGGACAGCAACCGGGGCAGGGCAGTGCCCAGTCGCTCGCCGATGCCGCCAAATCACTGAAGAATGCCGCGAAGAATTCACTGCCCGCCAGATTCGCCCCCGGCCAACTGGGGTCTGACAGCAGCCAGTCCTCATCCGATCCCGGCTCACGTGGCAATGCGGCGGTGTTTGACGGCGCTGTTCCTGACGTGACTGTCAAACGCGGACAACGACGACAATGGGGACAACTGCAGGATGAACTGGAGAATGACGTGAAGGATGGTGGGCGGGAAGTTCTTGACAGCGAGTATTCCGGGATGATTCGCAGCTATCGCCGCAATCTGGCTCGTTCACGCAATGCTGCTCCGGAAAGGACGTCCGGCCAGCCGTGACTACCAACCAGACAACTCATAACCTGCTGCCTGTCATGACAGCAGAACCGGCTCCGGCGACCCGCATGCTGCCGGCGATCCTCGAATCCTCACCCGATTCCCTGATCGAATGGCTGAACAGCGTCGGCCAGCCCGCGTTCCGTGCAAAACAGATTCGACAATGGCTGATTCAGCGCCGAGTCACTTCGTTTGACAGTATGAGCGATCTGCCAGCCGCACTGCGAATACTGCTGCAGCAGAATTTCCGCTTCTGTTCCTTCGAAATACTGAATCATCAGATTGCGTCAGACCGCACCGAAAAACTGCTGCTGAAACTGCAGGACGGCGAACTGGTGGAATGCGTTCTGATGCGCGAAACCGATCGTCGCACAGTCTGCATCAGTACACAGGTCGGTTGCGCAATGGGCTGCGTGTTCTGCGCCAGTGGTCTGCTGGGAGTTCGTCGCAATCTGACGGCGGCCGAAATCTTCGAACAGGTCCTCGTTCTGCACCGACTGCTGCAGCCGGATGAAAAAATCACCAATATCGTGGTCATGGGTATCGGCGAACCACTGGCCAACTTTCGCTCGCTGACGGCCGCACTGGATGTACTGACTGCCGATGACGGCTTCGGACTCGGTTCCCGTCGCATCACCGTATCCACAGTGGGTCTGCCCGAAAAGATCCGGGAATTCGCACGCCTCGGAGCTCAGTATAACCTCGCGATCTCACTGCACGCCCCCAACGATGATCTGCGTACTCAGATCGTACCGGTCAATCGCAGCATCGGCATTGCAGAAATCGTGGCGGCGGCTGAAGACTTCCATCAGCAGACCGGACGACGCGTGTCATGGGAATACGTGCTGCTGGCCGGAGTCAACGATCAGCCACAGCATGCCGAAGAACTGGCAGCACTGCTGCAGGGCCGCACGGCTCACGTCAACCTGATCCCCATGAATGGCGTCAGCGAGCTCACTCTGACCGCCCCGCGCGAACCACATACCCAGAAATTCCTCGACATCCTGCTGCGCCGCGGCATCCCCGCCACAGTCCGCAAACGCAAAGGTGCGGATATCGACGCCGCCTGCGGACAACTGCGACTGAATCGCGAAACCGCTGCCGATCAGACCACGCCGGAATAATGGCCGACGGCACCAGCCGATACTCGCCTCACTCGGCTACGCTGATTGTCGCTGATATCTGATGTGACTGACCCGGCCGCAGCACAATCGCCTGATCACCCACACACGCGGTCTCTATGCACACCATCCCGGTCCACTCGTCGTCACCAAAATCCGGCATCCGCCGACTTTTGTCGATCCACGGATTCCAGATCACAGTCGACATGGATCCCTGCTTGCTCACAGAAATCTTCCGCTGCATTCCCGGATCATGCAGCACCACCGTTTCCGTCGTATTCTGATACACCCGATCCGTCTCTGCCGAAAATCGAATCGGTTCACCTGTCGGCTCACACCACTGCAGCTGCGGCACCTTGTTCAGATAACCCGCGTTCTCCAGCCCCGTGATCTCCACCGCACGAATGTCCGAAACGGCAAGGTATGTGTGCAGCGCCGCTTCAAATCGCTCCGACTCCGCCGCCACAGCAGGCAGCTCACATGTCAGACGCAGGTGCAGATCTCTGCCAATCACCAGCTCATACTGCACACTAAAACTGCCAATCGCCGCCTGCAGCAGCAGACTGATCGCACCATCGACCCCGGCCGATGCCGTCTGCAGTTGCCACTCCTGCAGCCGAGCAGTTCCGTGCGCGGGCAATGACGAGTCCTGCGGGTGCGGACCAAACCACGGAAAACAAATCGGTACCCCGCCCCGAATCGGTTTGCCAGCCTCAAACCACGAAGAACCACTCAGCCACAGCACCGGCCGGTGACCCGCAGGCTGCCACCCGGTCAAATGGGCCCCATGCAGAAACAACTCCCCACTGGCCACGCCTGTCTGCACCCGCAACCGAGACAATCCGTTCGGTCCGGCTTCCAACAGAAGTCCCGGGACGCTGGTCTTCATGAATTCACTCCTGAGTTGCGGATTCAAAGTTGATTTCAACAGCGAGTCATGCCCCAATATGATTGCGAACCCGGAGGAGATTGTCCAGATCCATAAAAAAGCCGGCAGTTTTCACTGCCGGCTTTACAGATTCATTACTCGCTGAACTTCAGACTCAACTGAGATTCAGACCACCGGACAGCAGCGCCTCCACGATCTCCTGAATCGACTGGTCCACAGCCGTCTCTGCACCGAAGTCATCTGCCTCGACCGCTGCCGCCGAATGAACCTGCTGAGCTGCAGCAGCCAGAACCGCCGACCGCTCAATGTCCAGTTCATCCTGCTCAGACCGTCGAACACTGACAACAGATCGTTCGCTTCGCACAACTTCAGCGACCAGTGGCGACTGCAGTTGCGGTATCTGCACCACCGCCGGCTCCGCTGCCAGCAACTGCAGACCGCCTGAACCGCCCGACTGCGGCACCGCATCCTGCTGCGCCAGCAACAACACCGAAAAGTCCCGCGGATTGCTCCACGGTGACACTTCGCCGGTCGCACTCACAGCCCGCACCCAGACTCGATACTCTGCTCCGTTCACCAGATCCGCAGGCACCTGCAGCGAGTTCCCCGTCACGCCAAACTGCTTGAAGACGTTGAAATCAATCTGGTTGCCGAAGGTACGATTCAACCACACGTCATACTTGTCAGCACCCAACACATCCGCCCAGCGAATCGTCGGACGCAGCGTCGCTGCCTGGCCGATCGGAGCCGTCACGACAGGGCGACCACCCACATAAAAGTCCGTACGCACCGACCAGTCACTGCGGAATCCCGCAATCGTGGATTCAGCAATCGACCACCACGCATAGTTGCCGTCAGCCAGAGCAGCCGTCGGTGTCCAGCTCGGAGTCGACAGGCCGGAAATATTCGCTACCACAGCACCACTCGACGTGTTCTGCAGGTACACCCCGTATGAAGTCGCTCCCAGTACCGTCGTCCACGTGAACGTCTGCTGACGATCAAATGTGGATGACAGCGGCGTCACAGGCTGCGGTGGCGTCACCACCAGGAAGTCCGTCTGCGGACTCCACCCTGCCGGAGTCCCATCCACCGCGATGCCGCGAGCCCAGAAGCGATAGCGAGACAATTGCAGGTCAGCATCCGGCGTCCACGATGTCGTCGTCACAAAGGTTCGATACACCTGACTCTGACCCGTCGAACGGTTGTCCAGCCAGATCTCG
>CAITYU010000134.1 GCA_903896675.1 uncultured Planctomycetaceae bacterium | reverse complement strand
TCCATGGGTTTTGATTCATCAAGAGGAATTTGCCTCAAGATCCGACGCCATGAACCGTGAAAAATGGTTGAAATCCGGTATCGGCCGAGAATGGATTCACGCTCAGTTCGGTAGAGCAGGTCCGCCGTCGGCGGATTAACCGCCGGGTCGTAGGTTCGAGTCCTACCGGAGGAGCTAAATTCTGTCAGCGAACTTTCGCTGACAGTCAGGTCAACTGAAACCGCCGAGAGTGTCCCTCTCGGCGTTTTTCTTTGGATGCCAATTTTTCGCGGTATTCACGACAGACCCGCAAATCCCCCGACGTCTCTGGTTCTCTGTCCATTTGCAAGACGCGGAAGAAACTCCCACCGGTCGATTCCGCTTGCCGAAAAGGTGTGCCAAAACTCTCTGACTCTCTGCTTAACAGGGATCTCTGAGTTAACAGCGTGGTGTCTTCGGAGCGGCGGAAGGGACTGAGCAGCAGCCAACCTGGCATCTCAAAACAACTTGAGGCAGGGGACGGAATGGTTAGAGATTCATGAAGATGCGTTTGCGGAATATGCAAACACGCGGCCACGCAGTAACCTGAAACACATGTTTCGCGGTTTCTCGATTCGAATTCTGCTTTGTTCGATCTTGGCGTTTGCTGCAATCGCTGGGGGTTTTCTCAATGCACCCGGTATTCGGCATCGACACGATGATGGCGACGTTGCGCATTCTCATTCAGCTCACAGCCATAGCCATCCCCACGTCCACGGACACTCGCATCACCATTCTCATGCTCACCACGAACATGAGAGCAGTCGCGACGATTCTACAGAAGCCGCTTCGGTAGTGGAGGAGCCCGCTTCACACATGCATTTTTACATCCTTGGATTTGAGTTGACGTTGCCAGACTTTTTTAGTGAAGAGCCGGCTCCACTGGTAGCAGTTGATCCTGTCCGTGGGCAAGGGACATCTCCAGCAGATGATGTCATTCGGTTGCCATCACCCTTCAGTCTGGCCGAGTTGATTCATGTCACATTGCGATGGACGGCCATCGGATGCTCTGGGATTCAACTTGAAGGAACCGACCATCCCTTCGGGCGGACGGTCGTTGCATCTGACATCAATCGAGGGCTCGATCCCTCAGCTCCACCGCTTCCCCCGCCGCAGGCTCTTTGAACCCGTACCTGTGGACATCGCTCGTTCGTGCATGTTCACGTCCGTTTTTCATCGGTATTGCGGCTGAACTCGCTCACGCATGCGCTGATATTGCGCAGCCTTGCGATGGCGACCGATTCAAGGGGCTTCACATTGTCATCCGTATTTCTCAGACCGCGAGTTCGTCGCGGTTTCACATTAATCGAATTGCTGGTGGTGATTGCCATCATTGCGATTCTCATCGCATTGCTTCTGCCTGCTGTGCAGCAGGCCCGTGAGGCGGCGCGACGGTCCGCCTGCAAGAACAACCTCAAGCAACTTGTGCTGGCGATGCATAATTATGAATCAACGTATGGACTTCTTCCTCCCGGATACCTGCACAAATTTGATCCGGCAGGATCGGGAGCCAACCATATGGGATTCGGTTGGGGGCTGATGATTCTTCCTCCGCTGGAGCAAGCCAACTTGTACAGTCAATTCAATTTCAACATACCGGCCTTTGATGCGTCACAGCTGAAACCACGAGAAACTCATCTCAGCGTCTTCTTATGCCCGTCTGATCCCTATTCGCAGTCTCGTTACGTCGTTCGTGATGATTCTGCTACGCCTCCAGAACGTTATGCGACAGGCAGCTATGCGGCAAACTGGGGGCCATCGACACCGTCTGTGAATCTTGACGATACTCCACAGGCCAGCCAGGGTGTTTTCTATCGCAACAGCCCGACAAGGTTCCGTGATATCACAGACGGGCTGTCAAACACGCTGGCGATTGGTGAGCGAACCAATGGACCGATTCGCACCAGTACCGGAACATCCCATGGACATTCCGTCTTTGAAACAGCCTGGTGCTGCTCGGCCAGAGAGGTCACCGATGTTGGCGATGATCATGGTCACATGGTGCTGTTCGAGACTCAGTTTCGACCGAATGAAATCGACAGTGACGACAAGGGAGTATCGGCACCGCATGTGGGGATTGGTCAGTTCGCCATGTGCGATGGCAGCGTCAGGCCGATTTCAGAGAACATCGATGCTGGTGTCTACAATGGCTTAGGCACCCGGTCCGGTGGTGAAGTTGTTGTGAATTTCTGAACAAGAATTCCCGATGTCGAAATGAACTCGACATCGGGAATTTTTTTGTGCGATAGCTCCATATTCCGGAGCTTTGTGCCAAAATTCTCTGACTCTCTGTTTACAGGGATCTGCGAGTTAACAACATGGTGTCTTTTGGGAACAGCACGTTCGTTGCCGCCATTTTCAGCAACCTGCTGACCGCCACCGGGGCAGGCGCTCGTTTCCTTCCCCCGCGTTTCCTTCAAAAAAATTGACTGCAATGAATTTCCTTCTGCGTTTCCTTCCCTGCTGTTTCCTTCCCTGCTGTTTCCTTTGCGGGACTGTCTGAGCCCGGCGGGGGCGGGGAGCGGGGGCGCAATGGACACGGACTCGGCAGTCTGCGGGGCAAAAAAGCAACCCGCGGCCGGATGTTTGAGCTAAGTTCTCTGGTGGGCGAGGCATCCACGCGTCGGGGGCCTCAATAAAAATGCCCGAGCGGCCTGCGTACAGCCGATCGGGCGGATCCTCGGGGAG
>CAITYU010000133.1 GCA_903896675.1 uncultured Planctomycetaceae bacterium | reverse complement strand
GCTGATCGCCGGATGCTGGGAGTGTGTTTGTATCCCAGTTGGTGTTACCTGAGGTGTCGGTTTGGAACAGGGGATTGATGTCTCCGACCCAGACGAGTGAAGCTGGGAGGGCGCGGTCTTCGAGGGATTCGGGGCTGGAACGTACGTACACTTGCCCGGCGGTTGTTTGGCGACCTGCGCGAGTGCGGGCGAGGGCGCGTCTGCGTTTGCTGCGTTGGATTCGGTGTGGTTTTTCGGCGAACAGCAGGGAGGCTTCTTTGATCCAGTTTTGCAGTGGCATGGCGACTCTGATCCTGTGCTACCGTTCCGTGAACACGGAAAACGCTGATTTTTTTTGTTTTGGCGATTCGTCCGATATCTCAGCGGACTTACCCCGACGGTCACAACGAGACTTGTTTTGCAGAACCGAACTGAAAAATCTAAAAAAAGGGTCAAGATCTGGTTTTTGAAACATCGGGAAGTTTTTGTGGTGCAGGGAATTGAATTGAGTTGAGTGATGGGGAAGTCTGTGTAGACTCTGGGATGTTTCCCTGCGGGTTTGCGGGTGGGGTTGACAGCACTTGTGGCAAGAATTCGGTGAATTGTCTTAGGGGTGGTATTTGCCATGTCTGGAGCCGTTCAGCGACCAGTTCTGACGGACACATCTGCCGGGCTGATAGGCCGTGTGCAGGCTGGGGACGGAGCGTCGTGGCAGGCGTTCTGCGATCGTTGTCAGGGGGTATTGGCGGATTGGTGTCGTTGGAACCGGCTGCGTGAGCCTGATGCGGAGGACGTGTCTCAGGAGGCGATGCTGGTTGTGGTTTCGAAGATTGCGGGTTTCCGTCACAGTGGTCGTGGCAGTTTGCGCGCGTGGTTGCGTGCGATCGCGTGGCGGTGCTGGTGTGAGGCGATCTCGCGTGCGGATCGTGGTGACGTGGCCGACCTGGCGGCTCGTTATCGTCGTGCGTCGGACGAGATTGCTGAGCTTGAGCGGGAGTATGAGCGGCTGACGCAGGTGGATCTTCTGGAGCGAGCGATGGCGGTGGTGCGTGGCAGGGTGCAGCCCCGGACTTGGGACGCATTCTGGCGTTCAGCGATGGAGGGTGGTTCGGGTGCTGACGTGGGTGCTGTTCTGGGGATGTCTGCGGACTGCGTGCATGCAGCTCGATCGCGGGTGCAGCGTCTGATCAGCGTGGAGGTGCGTCGTTTGAACAACGTGGTGTTGCAGCATGACGACTGAGGCTGTTGGAACTGATGTCGCTGGCGTAATCTGCGAGCAATCATTGCAGGCGGTGGGTTATCTGGACGGCAGTCTGAGTGATGAGTGTTCAGAGGCCTTTGAGGGTCATTTGTCGGATTGTGCTGCGTGTCGGCGTGCGTTGTCGTTTGCGATCGAAGGTGGTGCTCAGCCGCCGTGGCTGGAACTGGCAAGATCCGGTTCGTCGGAGGGGGCGCTGCGTGTTCCGGTTGCGGTGAATGACGTGACCGTTCCGGTCCTTCCGGTGCGATATCGAGTGCGGCGTCGGCTGGGTCAGGGTGGGATGGGTGTGGTGTGGGAATGTGACGACGATTTATTGCAGCGTGCGGTAGCAGTGAAGGTGTTGCGATCCACGGTGGCGACGGCTGACGAGGTGCGTCGATTTCTGCAGGAAGCGGCGTTGCTGGGGCGTTTGAATCATCGTGGTATTGTGCGAGTGCTCGAGGTGATTTCGGCGGGCGGTCTTCCGGCGCTGGTGATGGAACTGGTGCGTGGGCCTGCATTGAGTGAGGCGTTGCGGGACAGGGCTATTGGGGACCGTGAGGCGGCGGTGGCGGTGGCCGACCTTGCAAACGCCCTCGAGTATGCACATCGGCAGGGTGTTGTGCATCGGGATTTGAAGCCGTCGAATGTGTTGTTGGGCGAATCGTTGCCTGAGCAGCATAGCGGGGGCAGGTCTGAGGGGTCTGGCGAGGGTGGTTTTCAGGGGCAGCGGTTGCTGATATCGGACTTCGGACTGGCTCGTTTGATTGGCGACCAGACGCTGACTCAGGCGGGCCAGCTCGTGGGGACTCCTTCGTGGATGTCGCCGGAGCAGGCGACGGGTGACGGGGCGAGTGTGACGGCTGCAGCGGACATTTACAGTCTGGGTGTGATCCTGTATCAGATGCTGACGGGCCGAGTACCGTTTATGACGGACGACCCGGTGACGACTCTGGCGCTGGTCCGCACGGAGCCTCCTTTGCCACCTCGTCTGATCCAGCCGCGAGTTCCGCGGGATCTTGAGAACATCTGTTTGAAGTGTCTGGAGAAGGAACCTCGTGATCGGTATGTCAGTGCAGCGGCGCTGGAGTCAGATTTGCGGTCATTTCTGCAGGGTCGTCCTGTGCAGGCGCGTCCTTTGGGCCTGCATGTCCAGTTGCTGCGGTGGTCACAGCGTAACCGTGGAGTGGCGGGTCTGCTGCTGGTGATTCTGCTGTTGCTGTCGAGTACAGCGGTAGTGTTTCAGGGTGTGGCGGAGCGGGAGCGGGGTTTGCGAGCGGAAGCGGATTTGCGGCGCGACGAAGCGAGTCGGATGCGGAATCAGATGGAGTTGCAGAATGTCGAGATCGAGAATCAGTTGATTGAGGCTGTGCGATTGATGGAAGTGCAGATGGTTTCTTCGATCTCGAAGGGCCCTGAATTGTTTATCGCGCAGCGGGAGGAGCGTGTCGTTTTTTTTCGGGATGCCAGTGAAGTCTATCGTCGTTATCTGCAGCACTTCAGAAGCAAGCGTCCGTTGCAGTTGCAGGACCTGAATGTGGCAATCAGGTATTTGTGGCTGATACAGCAGGGTGATGGCGGGGAAGTCCCGGCTGAGTTGATTGCTGCAATTGATCGTTTTTTCGGTGGTATGTCAGCTGACGTCCGTAATTCTCCGCAGGTGATGGATCTGGAGGTGAGGTTTCTGGAGGTCAACGCGGGCGTATCTGCTCGCGGTGGGGATCATTCTGCTGCGGCGGGCATCTGGCTGCGATCGCGTGACCTGCTGTCGCGGCGTTCGCGGGCTTTGCAGGGGCGTCCTGACCAGTGGATACAGGACTTGTTGACGAATTTATCGGAGTCAAATGCAGCGATGGAATTCCGTGCTGCGGGGCAGTTGGCGGAGGCGGAGCGGTCATGGCGTCGGGCGGTGACTGGTGGTCTGTCGTTGAATGATCGTTTGGGGCGTCCGCCACAGGATGAGCTGCGACTGGTGTTCTGGATGCTGATGCATGGTGATGTGCTGCGTGATCTGGGCGACTCTGAGGGGGCGCGAGGACCGTGGAACACTGCAATCCAGCGACTGGGTCTGACTGACTGGAAGGGTGGTCCGCTGGCGTCTGATGCGGAGCGATTTCAGCGGGATTTGGAGTCGCGTCTGGGTTCGTCGGCGGGCTGATGCAGTCAGGAGTGGACTCGTTTTTCGACTTCTGTTTCAGCGCGGCTGAGGCGTGCGGCGGTGGAGATGCGAATGAGCAGGGTTCCGGCGCGCATGAGTCCGAGGGCAGCGACGACGACGACGGCTGCCTCGACGATGCGAGGGTCGCGAGTATTCATGGCCATGCCGAGGGCGATACGGAGTACGACGAGGGATGCTCCGAGCAGTCCCCAGCCGGCGAGTTCACGGAGCCAGAAGAACATGGGTCTGGGATTCCTGGTCAGTAGCGGGCGAGGTCACTGGCGGTCTGCATCCCGAGTTCTGCGACGAGTTCCTGGGCTTTGCTGACCATCATTTTGAGTTCGCTGTTGAGTGCGAGGAACTGCCAGCCCTGTGCGATCCGCATTTTGATATCGGGGACGGAGAAGCAGTGGATGCCGACGGGTGTTCCGGTTTTTTTTCCGGCGGCGAGGATTCGCTGCAGCATGGCTTCGAATTCTGCGGGCGTGGGGTCGGTGCCGTCGGGTTGTTTCATCTGCCAGAAGAGGTCATTGGGGCCGACGAAGATGGCGTCCACGCCTGGCAGGCTGTAGATGGCTTCCGCATTGTCGACACCTTCGGGCGATTCGGTCTGCAGGATGACGAGGATTTCGTCATTGGCGCGCCGGTAGTATTCGCCGGATTCGGTCTGGAAGTTCTGTGCGGGGATACTGCCACCGATTGAGCGATTGCCCTGAGGCGGGTATTTGGCTGCGGCGATGGCGATGCGGGCCTGTTCGACGGTGTTGACCATGGGGACAACGATGCCCCATGCGCCCCCATCAAGGACTCGTTTGATCAGATCATGGTCGCCGCGTGGCACGCGGGCGAGTGGCACGCAGCCGGCATCGGAGATGGCAGCGAACATGAGGGAGGCCATCTGCCAGTCGATGGGGGAATGTTCGAGATCCACGGTGAGCCATGGGAAGCCGGTTTTGGCCATCAGGCGAGCGGTGAAGACGTCACCGAAGGAGAGCCACGTACCGACGGACGGTTTGCCGGCCTGCAGATCGCGTTTGACGGGGTTGATTTTCATGCAAGGACTTCAGTGGCGAAGAGCGGGTAGTTTGGAGGTTGGCAGTGCAGGAACGTCATCGACGGCGGTCATCATAGTGGTGTTGCGGGACGGGAGCAAACGGAGAACGGCGGTCGGTCTGGTGATTGCCGGGTGGCGGGGGGGGGGGGCAGTGGGGTTTCCGGGAAACCGGCAATTCGGTTCCTGCCGGGGTGTTGCTTTTTGGCACGATTGAAAACTGTGGAAAGTCTCTGTTTTATCCGGTTTGTCACTGGATGTGGGTCAGAGTGGCAGACGCTGGATTTCGCGATCTGCCATTTCGATGGAATTCGGATTTCCAGCCTTGTCTGTGTGGGGAGTTGGTGGTGTGCGGAGTATGGTGGGGGCCTTGGTGAAAGGCGTCTGCGGCGACTTTCCGGGAACTTCGGTTTGGGGTGGCTGGGTCATGTTGAATCTGCTGCGGCTGGCGTGTGTGTTGATGGTTCTGAGGGGTTCTGTGGTGTGTGCCGGCATCTGCGGTGCGGGTTCGTATCGTTGTTGTCCGGTCGAGGCCTGTGCTGCGACTGCCGGTTACACGGCCTGTCGGGTGCAGACGGTGACGGCGTGGAAGACGGTTTGTGAAACAGTGTATGAGCCTGAGGAGTACACAGCGAAGAAGCTGGTGTACGAGCCGGTGTATGAGGCTGTTGAGCAGACGACATATCGCGTGGTGACGGAGACGGCCTATCGTGACGAGCAGTACACGGTGTGTCGCCCGGTGACAGAACAGGCGACTCGGACGGAAACGTGGTGTGTGCGTCGTCCCATCACGGAAACTCGCTACCAGACTCGCCAGTACACCGTCCGGAAACCGGTGTGGGAGGACCGAGTGCGGGAGTGTCGATATACGGTGCAGCAACCGGTGTGTGAAACGGTGGAGCGTGAGTGTCGGCGGACGGTGATGCGTTGTCAGACGAAGACGGTTGAGCAGGAACGGTGCTGGACGGTGTTGAAGCCTGAAACCAGGACTCGCACGGTCCAGCGGATCACGGGGCAGTGGCAGCAGCAGGTGCGGACGGTACCGGGTGCGGTCACGTGGCGTCTGATGCCGGGGCCGCTGGGATTTCAGTTCTGTCCAGTCCAGTGTCCTCCTCGCCAGGTGACTCGGCGAGTCTGGTGTCCGCAGACTGTTTGTCAGGAGGTGCCTTACACGGTGATGGTGGCTCAGGTGGTCCGTCAGAAGTGTCCGGTGCAGGTGACTCAGTACGTACCAGAGGTGCAGGTGCAGAAGATTCCCGTCCAGGTGACTCGAATGGTGGCTCGTGAGGTATTGCAGCAGGTGCCGTATCGGGTGTGTCGGATTGAGTGTGAGACGAAGACGGAGCAGGTGCCGTACACGGTTTGTCGGATGGTGACGGAAACGAAGAGTCGCGAGGTGCCGTACACAGTGTGTCGCATGGTTACTGAAACGAAGACGCGGCGGGTACCTTACTGTGTAGAGAAGCGGCTGCCCTGCACGAGTACGAGGCAGGTTTGTCGGATGGTGCCGAAGGAGGTGGAGGTGCGGGCGTGCCGGCTGGTGCCGAAGCGGATCATCCGTCAGATGCCGTGTGCTGAGCGGTTGCTGGTGCCGGAGCTGGTGCAGTTTCCGGCGGTGGGCCCGGCGGAGCTGTCATTGGGCCGTATTTTGCCGAGTGGCGGCTGAGTCTCGACATTCCCCAAAAATTCGCTGGCATTTTCCCGGCGATCTGGCAGACTGCTGCGTAGATACGGGCACAGAATTGCAGGGTGGCTGTCGTGTTTGGCCGGAAGCAGGCAGGGCAAACACGTGTTCAGCGGCCGCTGTGGCTGCATTCATTGGAGCGACAGGACAATGCTGGGTCAACTGGTACCCTGCGGTGGTGGCGACGTGATACCATTGCAGGCGAAGAAGCTGCTTGTGGGGCGGCGGTCTCATTGTGACATCAAGCTGGATTTCCCGAATGTCTCCTCGCATCACTGTGAGCTGGAGCTGCGTGACGGGTACTGGTTTGTGCGGGACCTGGGCAGCAGCAATGGTGTGAAGGTGAATGGCGAGCGTTGTGAGGATTCGGTGCTGATGCCGGGGGACGAGATCGGCATAGCGAAGCATTCATTCCGTATTGAGTATGCGGTGGATGTGGGGGCGAATCTGCCTGAGTCTGAGAACCCGTTTGCCCGGAGTTTGATGGAAAAAGCGGGGTTGGAGGTGCGTCGTCCGCAGGCGGATGCTGCTGCTGAGCCGGGCAAGCCGGCTCCGAAGAAACAGACTCGCAGGGTTTCAAGCGAAGACGACTTTATTATGGATTGGTTGAAGGATTAGTTTTCAGTTTTCAGTGCTCAGTTTTCAGTGGGGGCTGGGTTTGGGTTCAGTTTCCGTCGTGGGTTGATTCGGCGATCAGGGTTTCGAGTTGCTGTTGCAGTCGTTGCAGTACGTTGTTGGGGATGGTGTGGGGGCCATTGAACTGGACGAAGTCGACGGTGAAGCCACTGGATTGCAGCAGTTCGCGCAGTTCGAGTGCTGGTGTGATGGGGAGGATGGTGTCCTGTGTGCCGTGGGACTGGAGGACGTGGCAGCCGGGGTGCGATTTCGCAAGGTGGCTCCAGTCGTTCTTTTCCAGCAGTGTGCCGGAGAGGATGGCCAGCAGCGCGGGCTGGAACTGGAAGCGGAGTGTGACGCAGGTGGTCACCATGGCTCCCTGAGAGAAGCCTCCGATGATGCAGCGATTGTTGGGGACGTTCCAGCGTTGCTGCATCTGGCTGATGGCCGTGTGCAATTGTTCGGCGGCGTCACGCATGCCTGGGGGAGTCATTGCGGTGAGCTGGCTGAAGTCCTGAGTCTCATTGAGTTTTGCCAGCATGGCCATGTTGATTGGCCACCATGCACGGGCTCCGGGCATACCGTAGTGAGCGAGGTCCAGCGGGGCAGCGGGGAAGACAAAGCGGCAGCGTGAGCGCAGTTGCGGGCTGTTCTGCATCAGCCACGGGCCGAAATCTGCGAGGTCGTCCCCGGGGGCTCCGAAGCCATGGCACAGCACGACGAGCAGATCGGGAGTTTCGCTGTTGTCGGAGATGACGATGCAGTCGAGGTGATTGAAGGATTCGATGTTTGCGGAGATGGGCATGTGTCGGTGTTTCTGACGCTGGAAGGGCTCAGGATCGGGAATCGTCGGAACTGGAGCGACGTCGTCGCCGGCGGGATTTTCCGGACGAGTGTTCCGGGAAATGGTCTGATCCGTGGTGGTACTGAGACCGCCTTTTGCTGGCACGGAACGGACTGGTGAGAATGCGGAAGACGAGCAGCACCACGAACCACAGGCTGCGTTCGATGATGGAGAAGAAGCGGCCGAAGCGAATGAGCAGCCCTGGGACTCCGGAGATCTGGGACCGGTCACTGAGTCCATAGCGTGGCTGATCCGCATCGCCGGAATCAGGTCCCTGGCGATTCAGGGCATCTGCCAGCCCTGGCAGCAGGCAGAGGGCTTCGGGTGGGCGATAGAAGATGGTAAAGCAGTGAGGGCATTTGAAGCGTCTGATTGGCAGCAGGGATTTGATCCATGCCAGTCTGCCGAGTTGCTGGGGCAGCAGGCGATCTTTACAGAAGGTGCATCTGTAGTGTCGACTGGGGCTGGAAATGGGTCACCTCGCTGCAGCATCACCCATGTAAATCGCAAACAGACCGGCGGGGGTCCGGAGAACCGTCCTTGGGGGAAGTGATCGGCAGAGTCTGTGCAGGCAGGCAGGGAAAAAGCGAACGGCGGCCTGAAATCCTGAAAATCCGGGTCCTGAGTGGGGTTGGAAAATTGTTTTACACGCTGGTAAGCGGGTTGGTGCTGCGTGGGAGGACGCGGGGCACCAACCCGTTCGTGCTGATGGGAATAGTGCTGTGGGAGTTCAGGCTTTGGCTGCGGCCAGAACGGCATCGTAGTTCGGGTGATCGGCGATTTCGCTGCAGTATTCTGCGTAGCGAACGGTGCCGGCGCCATCGATGACGAAGACAGCGCGGCAGAGGCAGCGGTCGAGCGGTCCACCCTTGATGAGGACTCCGTAATCTTCGCCGAATTTTGAGCAGCGGTGAGCGCTGAGGGTGCGGACTTTGTCGACGCCTTCGGCACCGCACCAGCGTTTCTGTCCGAACGGCAGGTCCATGCTGACGACGAGGATTTCGACGTTGGTCAGTTGGGCGGCCTGTTCGTTGAATTTCTTTGTTTCGACATGACAGACGGAGGTGTCGAGTGACGGGATAGTGGCGATGATGCGAACTTTCCCGGCGCTGGCTGCGAGTGTGATTTCTTCAAGTCCGTTGCCCTGCAGGGAGAATTCGGGGGCGGCCGCACCGGCAGCGAGTGCGTGGCCGGCGAGATCCACGGGATTTCCTTTGAGTGTGACAGCGCCCTTACGAATGTCGGCCATGATTTCCAGGTCCTTGTGTGGCAGAGGTTACGGTTGACAGGTTGAGTTGTTTCAGTTGCAGGATTCTGCAGCGGCGAATGATAACGTGTGGGAATTATTCGACCACCAGGCGGACGGGGATCCCCATTTGAATGATCTGTCCACCAGCGGCGAGAACTTTTGCGGTGATTCCTGCGACTTCACCGGCGGCAGCGTTGTCGGCGATGGAAACAGCGAGGTCCGCAGTGGAGTGTTCTGCGGCCACGCTGGCTGGTGTGGCGGTGATGCCTGCCGGCAGACCTTCCAGCACCACGCTGACGGGTTCACGGAACAGGGGATTGCGTCGGACAGCCACGGGAAGCGTGACCATGGTGGCTTTTTTGGCTTTGACTGGTTCCGCCGGTGCGGAGGCCGTGACTGCATTTTCGACAGTGAAGCGAATGGGGGCTGTCCACGCTTTAACGGGGCCTTCAGGTGCGAGTGGCTGATCAACAAATTCGGCGGAAACTACGGCATCGATCACTTTTGAGGGCGTATCGAGCGGGACGTTGATTGTGAGGGGAGTGACGGCCGTCCGGACTGCGGCAAACTGGAACTCGGCCAGTCCTACGGCAGGCTTCAGTGGCGAGTCGGGCTTGTTGGGATCTTCGCGGCGTCGAGGTTCGGTGGTCAGCATGTCGAAGCGGGCAAGACCGGGCAGTGTTTCCTGCAACGGGAGGACCTGTACGGACAGTGTGGCCGGCAGTCCGCGGAAGAGCACTGGCGGCAGTCCTGCGGGCAGAATGACGGCGGGGACAGTTTCCCCGGGGCCGGTGAGGATGGTTTCGCCTGGGAGTGTGAGTCCTTTTTCGGGAAGTCCTTCGACTTTGAGCGTGGTCATCCACGCGGGTTCAGCACCTTCGGTGCGGGCTTCGATGCGGAGGCTGTCGGCGGGGTTTTCGGTGGCGACGGTGGCATTGCGTGTGATCATCAGCAGCACGTCGTGGTTGGTCTCCTGTGCGGGTATGATTTCCGGCACGACGGTGAGGCCTTTGGATCCGCTGAGGCTGAGTCGAATGGGGCCGGTGTAGCGGAAGCTGGGTGACTGTCGGATGACGGAGATTCTGAGTGGAACGGAGCCATTGGCGGGCAGTCGCACACCGCCGTCTTTGGTGGTGAGCAGGAAGGCGTGTCGATCGGTTCGGGCGAGCTGCAGTCGGTAGACGTGGCTGGGTGAACCTTTACCGGAAACGTCGCGGATGCGAATCTGCAGTTGGGCGACACCGTCGGGGACTTCATAGTTCAGTGCCGGGTCAGTGGCGCCGGCTTCACCGTCATTCTGTGCGACGAGGTTGTCACCGTTGTAGAGCATCAGGTGTGGGCGGAGCGGGGAGGCGATACCGCGAGCGGCGATGGAAACGTGCAGATTCTGTTTGGGGGTGACTTTGATGTTGATGACATCCTGTTCTTTGGGGGCTGTGATGCGTCCGCTGGCGAGCAGTGCCGGGAACGGAGCGGCAGTGAAGGTGGCATCAACGGGATCGGCGGCCCAGGTGGTATCGACAGGTTCGACGATGTGGGTTCCGGATTCGATTCTGACCGGTGGCAGTGGCAGCACGATCGAGGGGGATGTGGCGGCAGTGATGGCGGCGCCGGCTTTTTTGAGTGAGACTGGCTGTGAGAGGCCGTCGCTGGAGGCTGTGCGGACAGCGATTTCGCCGGGCGTCAGCACGGGGGGATAGGCGGCAGCGCTGGGTGGCAGGTCACCGACGAACAATCGCCAGATGCTGCCTGCGGGGGCCTGAAACTGCAGGTCGTGCAGTTCCGCGTAGTAGAGTCCATCGGCGGGGATCACAACCGCTGCCCGGGCATCTCCGAGCAGGTCGGGCTGTTGCCACTGGATGGCAAGTGGTGCTCCCTGCTGGCTGCGGATTTCGACGACGGGATCGAGGGTGGAGCCGAGGCGGCGAGCGTCTGCTTCGGCGATGACTTTCTGTCCGGCTTTGGCTTTGAACCAGACGCGTTTTTGTTCGGTACCGGCGAGGATTCCGGCGACGGAGACGGGCAGGGTTTCAGCGGGGGCAGCTTCAGTGAAGGTGCCGTCTGCGGATGTTGGGATGCGGTCGAAGGCGATGACGGCGGCATTGCTGACGCCGGAGGCTGTGACGCAGCGGACGATGTAGCGGCCGGGGACCGTTTCCGGGGGCACAGTGACATCGAAGGTTGCGGAATCTGCGGTTCCGGCATCGACAGCTTTAGCGCTGGAAGCGGGAAGATCCGAGTGGAGTCGGGCGGCTGTGAGATTTTGTCCATAGACGGTGATGCGGGTGGTGCGACCGATTTCAGCGGAGGGTTGTGAGAGTCGTGTGATGGCTGGGGTGGGCAAGGCGGTGCGAGCGGCGGCCTGTTCGGCAGAGATTTCGGCTGCGGACGCAGCAGTGGTCAGTTCGAACAGAGATTTGGCGTCGGCGTCGGACAGGGCTTCGGCGAAGACGAACAGATCATCACAGATCAGCCGGGTGAGTTCGCCATCAGTGAAGCTGGAGCCGACGGTGAAGGGGGTGTTGCTGACGCAGGTGGCGAGTGAGACATCGGTCAGCCAGCAGGTATTGCCGTCGATGATGCCAGCGCCGGTGCCGGTGGGTTTGAGTGGCTGGCCGTTGATGAACAGGCGAACGCGGACATCGTCGACATCTGCGTCAGCGTCTGCACCAGGGGCATCGGCGTTGTCAAAGCTGGCCGTCAGATGGACTCGCCGACGATATCCCAGGGCAGCTTTGGCGCTGTAATTGACGATTTTGTAGCCGGCACCACCGTTGATGTAGAGTTGCAGGTTGTCGGTGGCGGGGCCGAAGTTGATGCCGTAGTTGGTGGGGTTGCCTTCGGTGGCGTTGCGTTTGGCGAAGAGGCCGTGGAAGGTGGCGTCGGAGTCCGGGTGGAGGCTGGCGAAGAGTCCGGAGATGGTGACGGCATCGGGGCGGGCGAGGTCTTCACTGGAGGCGACGACGAGTTGTTGTCCGAGGGAGGCATCGAGCAGCAGGGAGCGGCCGGTGGAGTTTTTGATGAAGGCGGAGGGGATGCGGGAGGCATCTTTGGTGAGTGTGGCGACATCTTTGACTTTGCCGCCGGTGGCGAGATCCGCGAGGGGGGCGGTGTCATCGTCGAAAGTGAGTTTCAGGACAGCGCGGTCGCGGAGGTCCTGAGCTGTGGCGGAGTTGGTGGCAGGGAAGCAGGAGGAGAGCAGGCAGGCGAAGAGGAGGGGGAGGCAGCGGGACATGCGGGCGTCCTTGCGGGGGTTGGGGTGGGCGTGGTGTTTGTCGGCGTGCAGTGTAGCAGAACGGGGGGAGTGGAGAAGCATGTGATGTGGGAAACTGGAGTCCCGCAGTGGTTTGTGGAGCGGCTTGTCGGTTACGCGGGGTGTGTCGTGTGGGCAAAAAAAAGAGCCGGCAAAGCCGGCTCGAGAAATCTGGATGGTTTGGGGGGCAGGTCAGATGATCTGAGCCTTACGGCGTCGACGCAGTGCGCGAATACCAAGGCCACCGAGAACTGCAGAGATGGCGACTACGGAGCCTGGTTCCGGAACGGCCGCACCACCTGCCTGCTGTGGAATGGTGATGCTGAGGGTACTGCCGTAAACTGGATCGAGTGCGTTTGCGGGCGTTGAGAGGATTACAGCACCAGTCGTATCCCTCAACTGAAACAGACCAGAAAAGTCAGTTGGACCCGTTCGTGTGAAAACCAAGTCAGACGTTCCCGCGAGGGGACGGTTAAATGTGAGGTCGAAGGCAGCGAGTTCGTTCGCTGCAGCCACTCCATAGATGGGGGCATTCGAAGACGGCTGACCGGCCGGGTTGGCCTGCGCACCCGTAATCCTGAGCACATTCGACGGTGTCGAGTTGGATAAGCTGAACTGCGGGGACACCCAGAACGAACCACTATCAACGGAGCCAAAGGTCGCGGCAGTGAGCCCAGTCAGACCGGCAGTACTGAAGTCAAACTGAAAACTGGAAACGGCACGATTAGCGATCTCACCACCGGCGAAAAATTTGACATGTGCTACAGACGTCAATGCGCTGTGCGTGTAGGTCACGCTGGGAGTCATAATTATCGAGGCCATCGACGAAGAGCAGAGCAGCCCGATCAAGGCAGTTGCAAGTACGCGAACCATTAAATCACCCCTTCCCCAACCAGATGAGCGCCAAATTCCGTTATCACAATGCGTAAACGCCGAAGACGTTTTGTCAACTTACGCGACATACGGCGGTCATGCAATCTCTGAGCCAATCTTTTTTTTAAAAAAAAGGAATTAGCCCGATGGGCGTGCGTAGGGCATACCCTACTGGAACTGCAGTGATGTGTCTGAAGTGGTTTTTTGTCTACTCTTTTTCCGCCAGCTGCAGCATGAAACCCTGCAGTCGGGCGGCCATTTCGTTGCCATCGGGTGCCAGACCGGCCTGGATCATGGCATTGGCGTGGAGTTGCAGGGCACATTGTCTGACGAAGTCCGGATTTACCGAGTTTTCTGCCATTGTGGCCAGTTTTTGCACCAGCGCCGCCTGGGGGTTCAGTTCGAGGATCATTTTCTGCATTTCGAATTCCGGCGTGTTCATCCGCAGGATTCGCTGCATCGTGGTGCTCATGGATCCTTCCGCATTCACGAGGCAGCAGACACTTTCCGTCAGTCGTTCTGAGCGTCTCACATCCTGGACTCGGTCCCCCAGCACCTCCTTGAACACCCCGATCAACAGATCGACACCGGCCGCATTTGCTTCGGATGTCTTTTGTTCGGCGGGTTCCTGGGCCTTTTCTTCGTCGGATTGGGGGGGCAGTTGCAGTTCGGCGGCATCGATGGAGACGATTTTTTTGTCAGCGAATGTGCCCAGGGAGGAGAGGATGTACTCGTCGGCGGGATCGGCCAGTACGAGGACTTCCAGATTGCGTTTGCGGAACACTTCCAGGTTGGGGTCGCGGAGGATGGCGTTTTGATCGGTACCGCAGGCGTAGTAGATCTGATCCTGCCCTGTTTTGGCGCGATCGACGTACTGCTGCAGTGAGACCAGCTCGCCGGTGCCGGCGGTGTTGGTGGAGGTGAATCGCAGCAGTGCCGCGACGCGGTCGCGATTGCCATCGTTGGCCGTAACACCCTCCCGCACCACGACTCCGAATTCGCGGTAGAACTTCTCATAGGTTTCGCGTTGCTCGGTGGCCAGATCATCGAGGTGATCCAGCACTTTCCGGGTAATGACCTTCTGCATTTTGCGGAACACGGTGTTGTCCTGCAGTGCTTCACGTGAGACGTTCAGCGGGAGGTCGGCAGAATCGACGATTCCGCGAAGAAATCGCAGGTAGTCGGGCAACAGGTCGCGATTGTCGTTCTGCACGAGGATGCGGCGGGCGCACAGGTGCAGTCCGTGGTCAGTGCGACCGAAACCCATGCGTTCGAGATTGGCATCGGGGCAATAGAGAATGCTGTGGAACTGGAACGGTGAATCAGCGGACAGGTGCAGGTGCCACGTGGCTTTCTGTCCGGGGAAATGCGTCAGGTACTCGTAGAAGTTCTGATACTGTTCGTCGCTGACACTGCTTTTGGGTTCCAGCCAGATGGGGGGTTGGTTGTTGACGTGTTCGCCGTCGAGGTGGATGGCGTGTGGGACGAAGGTTGAGTATTTGCGGACGATGTATTTGAGGCGGACGGGTTCGGTGAACTCCTCCATGCCCTCCTTCAGGTGCAGTCGAATGCTGGTGCCGCGTTCGACAGTTTCGGTGACG
>CAITYU010000132.1 GCA_903896675.1 uncultured Planctomycetaceae bacterium | reverse complement strand
GACGTCGTGAAATTCTTCCAGATTGAGCCCTGCAAGCGTCAGTCTGCGAGTCAGTTCGGCAGTGGATTCCGGCAGCGGCACATAGTCCGCCAGCCAGCGGCGGCTGACAATCATGGGTATCAGTGCTGATGAATCGGGTATATGGAAACGGCCAGACGAATCGATCAGTGTAATCGAATCAGACCATGACGGAAAACAGCAGACCGGCATCGTGCCTGGAAAGAGGATTTTTTTGCAAATTCCGGGGTTTGGCGTGTCAGACCTGTGCCGGCCGGGTGGCTTCGAGAAAGTTGCGGAGCAGCTGCATGCCGGCGGCCTGACTTTTCTCAGGATGAAACTGGGTGGCCATCACGTTTCCCTGAGCAACAGCGGCGACGAATGGTCCGCCGTAGTCCGCCGTGGCCGCAACCCACCGGGAGTCTGCGGCGACACAGTGATAGCTGTGCACAAAGTAAAACCATGGCTGTGCAGGCAGGCCCTGCAGCAAAGCGGGCACCGGCTGCTGTGAAAACTGCAGTTGATTCCAGCCCATGTGGGGAATCTTGAATTCCCGAGGCAACTGGAAACGCCGGACGGTGCCGGGAATGATCCCGAGTCCCGCGTGTTCGCCATCTTCCAGAGAACGGTCGAACAGCAACTGGAGACCGAGGCAGATTCCGAGAAACGGTCGATCCGCAGCGATGTGGTCCCGAATGACCGAGCCGAGGTCATGACGGTGGATGGCCTCAATGGCATCACGAAATGCGCCGACACCGGGCAGAATCACGCGATCCGCCTTCGCTACCTCGTGCGGATCCGAGCTGATCACCGCAGCTTCACCGATGCGTTCAAAAGCCTTCTGCACACTGCGAAGGTTGCCCATGCCGTAGTCAATGATCAGCGTTGACATCCGAAAACTGCAATCTGAGAGTGGTCTGAGGGGATCTGGGGGGATCTGAGTACCGGCGGGTGTGCGTATCAGAGTTTGAATTCAAATTCGTTGGGTGCGGAATCGGAAACGGTTTTTCGCACGTCGTCTTCCGGCACCTGCAGCGGCACTCCGGATTTGTCAGAAAGGCCAACAACATAGTTGCCGGCCGGTGCACCGTACTGGCCGGCGAAGGCTGACAACCGAAACCGTCCCTCGTCGTCGGTAATGGCACTGGCCTGCAGCACCTGCTCTTCACTTCCAGGAGCTTCCGGGCCAAATTCCACTCGCACACCCACCAGCGGCTGACCACCTTTGGTGACCACACCGCTGACTTCAAAGAGTGGCGGGCCGTCATAGATTTCCCGGTTCATGTACCACGAATAGCCCCATGCGAGCACGAAGAAGGCCGCCAGACCGGGCAACAGCCGTGTTTTCACGAACTCAACGGCAACCGCACGCTGTTCAGCAGCACGAGCATCCGTGCGACTGAGTGGCGGTGGAGCGGAGGCGGCATCGCGTTTCTGCTGATAGCTGCGAGCCAGCACATCGGCAGCGGAACTGGTGGTCTCTGCGGCAGACGGTGCAGATTTGACAGCATCCGCTTTTTTCGGAGCTTTGTCCTTCTTCTTTGTCGACTCGAAGTCCTTCATCAGCTCAGCAATCGACGGACGGCGATCCGGTGGCACAGACTGCGAAGCGGCGGGCTGAGGTGCCGACGCGCGAGCCGTCGATCGACCGGAATTGAGCACATCGGCGGGATCGAACTCTTCCGCAGCCGGGACTTCCGGAGTCAGGTCGATGGGCATATCCACGGGCAGATCAATTGGCAGATCCACCGGGGCGGCGACGGCGGCTTTTCCGGACGGAGCAGCTTCGATTTCGATGCCGTCATCGTCCTCCGGTTGTGGCACGACAAACGGCCGTTTGCATTTCGGACATTTGGCGTCGGTGCCGGCCTTTTCATCCTTGATCTTCAGGACGGATTCACAGCCTGGACAGGTGAAACGAATTGTCATTGCTGTACTCTGACCGAAGTGGGTATGAGATGCCTGATGGGATCTTACAGAGAAAAGGCGACTGGAGGGCCTGAATTCGGCTGAGGCGCTGACTGTCCGCCATGATTCCCGGCGCAGAAAAAAACCGGGGGCCAGTTCCCAGGCCACCCGGCAAAGATTCTGCAGTGATCAGCAGGGCCTAAAAGTTGGGCACCGGGATGCCCGAGCTGATGTTGCCAAGGTTCTGCCAGACCGGCAGACCGATGGATTTGGTGACCGTACGGCCGGAACCGTCTGCCAGACCAACCATGATGATGTCACCGTGGGCCGAGCCGGCGTAACCCCAGAACAGCTTCTTGTTGGGGCCGTCGAGCGTCGTAAACAGGGTGGAGGGACCGCCCCACGCCCAGCCATCGCTGGCCACCTGATCGACGGTCCGTTGGTTCGGAACTCGCAGTCCCTCGAAACGCTCTGCTTCGCTGAGCATGATGGTCTGGGACAAACCGTCCTTGATATCCCCGAAGCGGACCGAGCTGTTGACCGAGAAGATCCCGGTATTGAAGGACAGTTGGTTGAAGTTGTTGGTGGGCGTACGAACCTGAGCCGAGTAAAACTGAATCTGCTCGGCTGTCAGGTCATACACTGAACGGCTTTGAGGATTGAACAGGCGACCGGAACCGGCACAGCCGACGTAGTCATTACCACCACCGCGGATCCCGGTGGACAGTCGCTGAGGAGCATCCGTGTCCAGAAACTTGTTGTGGGAGAAGGTGGTGGTGTTATCAATTTTCGATCGGCGTGAAGGGCAGTAGAAGGCACCGATTTCAGCCTGCGCCGGGGCATAGCCCAGTTGTCGCCAGATCAACTGTGTACCGTTGTCGTACAGGATCTCGGAGTTTCCGAAGACGTTGTAGTCCGGGCGCCACAGTTCGTAGAGGTTGGACTGTTCGAGATAGGGCAGGACATGGTACATCCAGCTGGTGCCGTGCAGCCCCAGATTCTGATTGTTCTCGTAGGGTTCAACCGGATTGCGGAAGCGCGTTCCGGTGGGGGTTGCGTCGCCCAGGAACAGCGGCGCGGCCACATATCCTGGTGGCAGGGTGTTGTGCGAATCGTGGTAGTTGTGCATGGCGAGGCTGATCTGCTTGATGTTGTTCAGGCAGCGAGTTCTGTTGGCCGATTCGCGGGCCTTCTGAACAGCCGGCAGCAGAATTGCCACCAGCA
Source organism: uncultured Planctomycetaceae bacterium (assembly GCA_903896675.1). GTDB lineage: Bacteria > Planctomycetota > Planctomycetia > Planctomycetales > Planctomycetaceae > SXXK01. Next base: position 829 of record CAITYU010000132.1, on the reverse strand, counting down.
CCGCGACGATGGCAATCACCACCAGCAGTTCGATCAGGGTAAAGCCCCGAATCCGCTTATGCACCGATCTCATGGAAAGCTCCCTTGATATCCCGCAGTCATAATAAGCACAGCCGATCATGCCCGTAGTATGCACGACTACAGATGACAGACCATTCAAGCAGGAATTATTGTCCACAAATCCCGTTTCGTCCCGAATATCATCCCCGGATTTTCGCTCCCAGGCAAGAATTTCCGAGCATTTTCCGTATTGATTGACAGGTCTGGTTCCGGAACTTAGGGCGTTCCGGGAATTTTTTCGGGGGCGAGGACAACTGCACGAGGGCGTTTTCGCCGTCGACTGGAGCCTTGAATCATCCCGGACTCAGAATCCGCAAGTCCTACGCAAAAAGCAGTTTACAACTTTGGACCACCCTGCTCAGCGAGGCGGCAAAGGACCTCTGCGCCCGCGCGGATCACGTCGTCGGCCGCCGCAAACGAGACTCGGAAATGCGAATCGCGACTGCTGAAGACTCCGCCGGGAATAATCAGAAGATTATTCCGGATGGCTTCCGCCACAAACTCGCTGCCGGTTCCCCACGGCGTTTTGAGGAACAGGTAGAAGGCACCTTCCCCGCCAAGAATTTCGTAGTGTCCGCGGACGCCATCCGCCAGCAGGTCGCGTTTGCGGCGGTAGTCTGCCCGGTTGCCCTCAAGGTCCATTTCCCAGGCCGTCAGTCCGGCCCACTGCACGGGGTGCGGAGCACACACAAAGGTGAACTGCTGCAGTTTCAGCATCTGCTGCATCAGGTATTTTGGCCCGTGCATGAAGCCGAGGCGCAGTCCGGTC
>CAITYU010000131.1 GCA_903896675.1 uncultured Planctomycetaceae bacterium | reverse complement strand
TCGCCCCAACGGGGGTGGGCTTTGCGATTACTGAGCACTGATTACTGAGCACTGACGTCCGGCTCGGCAGGAGCCTCGCCCTCCCAAGGGGGTGCCGGCTCGGCGGGAGCCTCGCCCTCCCGAGGTCTACCGGCTCGCCTCTGGAGGACTCTCTACGTGGTGTCTTTCGTGGTGAAAATGCTTCTTCACACCGCGCACTTCATTTTACGTTGAGCCATCGCGAAGCGCCTGTCGCCCTGCGTGCGGAAACACCCCCGGACCGGATACTTAGTACTTCAGCAGCGGTTGAGCCTGACCGGGTTCGAAGCGAATTGCAGCAGACGTCTGCCGGGCGGTCAGATGCGCGGTTCCGCGAGCCTTGCCGCTGACCACCGAAATCAGATTGACCTGACCCTCACGACTGATCAGCAGCTGACAACTGGCCTGCAGCTCTTTTTGCGCAGGTTCACCCGTCACCGCCCCACCGGCAGTCTGCGGGTGCAGCTCGAAATAGGCCCACACGTTTTTGACTTCGACTTCCATACCGACCCATTCCAGCCGGCATTTTGCAAACTCACGTCCGCTCAACTGAAATCGCTCAGCCACGTACCGCTGCAACAGCTGCTCGGCATCGGCCGTCGTCTCCAGATTCACGCGTCGCTGATGCAGAGCAGACAGCTCTTCCTCCAGCACCAGCCCCGGCATTTGCAGTGCCACCTCGAAACAGCCCGTCTCACTGTTCCACTCGACCTCCGCCGCTGTTGCGTGGAACGGGTGCTGCACACTGTGCCGACCGGCAGCCTCAGCAGCAACCTGCGTCAGCAGCAGTCCGACACACAGCAGCAGCCCCGGCGAAAACGGGTGGTTCACGCCGCAGAACCTCATGGCTTCTGCGCCCCCTCAGCCGGAGCCTCGGGTTTGACCTCTTCTTTTTTGCCCAGCCCCGCTTTCTGCATCTGATTGCGTTCCTTCTGATCACGGAACAGTCGGAAGCGGCTTTTCTGAATCTGCGGCGGGAAGTAATTGTTGCTGCGATCGGTGTCGGCGGTTTCCAGATGCGGATCCAGCTCAACGGACACCACCGGCTTTTCAGAAATCACCAGTTTGGTGGCTGCCTGGTTGTCACGCACCCACAGCTCGGCCGGCAGTCGCACTTCGGTGGTGGACCCGTCGTCATGCGTCAGCTTCAGAATGACGGGCATCACCAGTCCGCCCACGTTCTGCAGATCGATCAGGCAGAACGTATGTTTTGTGGCCAGCAGTTCCTTTTCCCGTTCACTGAGCCCGGCGAGCAGTTTTTCGAAGCTTTTTTTGTCGTCTTCGGATACGGCCAGATCATCGAACGAATTGTAGAAGTCCTTCAGTTTCGGGATGGCATCAACCAGCTTCGGCAGTGGCTTGTTGCGCGCCTGTGACAGCGTTTCGGGCTCAGCCGCCCGCTCAGCGCGCTTCAGCTCGGCTTCCTTCACAGGATCACCGTCCGACAGCGTCATCGTGCGAACATTTTTCAGGGCAATGTCGACGTGATCAGTGGTGTAGAACCAGCCGTGCCAGAACCAGTCCAGATCCACTCCGCTGGCATCTTCCATGGTACGAAACAGATCGGCCGGGTAGGGCCGACGGAACATCCAGCGGCGTGAGTATTCGCGGAAGGCAAAGTCAAACAGCTCGCGTCCCAGCACCGTTTCCCGCAGGATATTCAAGGCTGTCGCGGGCTTTGCGTAGGCATTGTTTCCCATCTGCAGAATCGATTCACTGTTGACCATGATCGGTACCTGATCGGTACTCTTCATGTAGTCGGCGATATCCTTCGCCTCGCCGCGTCGAGCCGGATAGGTCTCCTCCCACTCCACCTCCGCAAGATACTGCAGGAACGTGTTCAGCCCTTCGTCCATCCACATCCACTGACGCTCGTCACTGTTCACGATCATCGGGAAGTAGTTGTGGCCCACTTCGTGGATAATCACGGTGATCAGACCGTACTTGGTGCGGCTGGAATACGTGCCATCCTTTTCGGGACGCGGCCCGTTGAAGCAGATCATGGGGTATTCCATGCCGCCAACCGGACCGTTGACGGAAATTGCCGTCGGATACGGATAGTCAAAGGTGTATTTTGAATAGACGTTCAGTGTGTGGACGATGGCGCGGGTGGAGTACAGGCTCCACAGCGGCTCACCTTCGTTCGGGTAGAACGACATGCACATGACGCGTTTGCCACCCACCTCGTGCCCCACCGCATCCCAGATGAACTTACGGCTGGACGCGAAGGCAAAGTCACGCACGTTTTCTGCCTTGAATTCCCACGTCTTCTTTCCCTGAGTTCCTGCGGCCTGGTTATCGAGGGCTTCCTGCGGAGTGACGATGAACTGCGGTTCGCTGGCAGTGCGGGCCTGTTCCAGTCGCTGCCGCTGCACTTCGGACAATACCGCGGCGGGATTCTGCAGCACACCCGTGGAAGCCACGATGTGATCATCAGGAACAGTGATCCGCACAACGTAGTCACCGAACTCCAGAGCAAACTCGCCGGACCCCAGATACTCCTTATGCTGCCAGCCGACAGCGTCGGAATAGGCACACAGGCGAGGAAACCACTGGGCCATTTCGTACAGGTAATTCCGGTCCTCTTCAAAGTACTCGTAACCCGTACGGCCCGGCGACACGCGGGAATTATTGATGGCGTATTCCCATGCGATGGCAAAGCTGAACTGTTCGCCGGTTTTCAGTCCCCGCGGCAGATCCACTCGCAGACTGGTCTTCACCACCACATGCGGCAGTGGAATTCCGGCGGCCACATCGAGCACTTCCTTCACTTTGACGGACCCGTCGAATCGGGTGCCGGTGAGAAGTGAATCCAGCGAGTTGTAGCTGAGTCCACCGGCGAGTGCCGGTGCCGGAGCGGCCAGAGCACGCCCGGACTCGGGATGCTTGATGTTCGCATCGAGCTGCAGCCACAGATAGTTCAGTGTATCGGGCGAATTGTTCGTGTAGGTGATGACCTCGCGACCAATGATTCGCTGAGTGGCGTCATCCAGTTCGACATCAATCTGGTAATCAACCTTCTGCTGCCAGTAGCGGTGTCCGGGAGCACCCGATGCCGTGCGGTAGTCATTGGGAGTCGGCAGCAGTTCTTCCAGTTGCCGAAACTTGTCCGCCTGCCGGTATTTGTTGTTGGTGATGGCCTGAGCAAAGGCAGCAGTGGACAGCAACACGCAGGACAGCAGGGCACAGCACAGAGCTGTCAGGCCACGGGCCGTGAAACAACGGCCAGAATTCGGTGTTTGAGAACTCACTACGCACCTCGAACAGTGATCGTGAAGCAAAAACGCTGGTCAAACCGGCAGGCTGCAGAGTATGGGTATTCCGGGCCGGTGAGCAAGCCAATGGGCAGATTCTGTCACTGGGATCTGCGGAAGTCTGCGGAAAACAGACCGAACGGCCGCAGGACGGGCGGCAGCAGTTGCGGGCGGTGCGGGAATTGGCGAGTTGTTGAGAAAAAGCAGCAGAGAGCCTGCCCGGGGGGGCGGGGGGCGGCGGGCGGCGGGGGGGGGGACGGTAAGGCCCAACGGGAGTCGGACTCGTTGGGCCGCCACTGTCGTCCTGCTGGCAGTGATGGTGTTCTGCTGGCAAAAGGTCGCAATGATCGACAGCATCGGCTCGGCGGGAGCCTCGCGCTACCATGGGGAACCACCGAGCACCAGTTTGGTGACCCCCTGCAGGACAACACCCGTTGGCTTCGGCCAACGGCTCACCTTTGGAGGCCTCTGCAAGCGGAGCATTTCGTGGTTCAAATGCGTTTTCACACCGCGACTGCATTTTACGTTGAGCCCAAAAAACGGTGTTGTTGAGGAATGGGGCCGGGCAAGGATGACGCGGGGGACGAAAAGAACGTAGCGTGGGCTTTAGCCCTTGTCATTACCCAAGAAACCCGTCGGGCCCCTGGAGGCCGTTGCGGCGTGTGTTTGGTTTGTGCCGTGCGTCTGTTTGCGATTCAGGCCTGAAGGGCCGATTTCAAAGCGACTGTGGTTGCGTGGTTATGCACGGCGTTCCAGGTGCTTACGCACCTGGCTGTGCTGAAACCGGCCCTTCAGGCCTTTGGGGGGCCGTTGCGGCGTGGGTTTGGTTTGTGCCGTGCGTGTGT
>CAITYU010000130.1 GCA_903896675.1 uncultured Planctomycetaceae bacterium | reverse complement strand
CCGTTGCGGATGGGTGGCACCGTTGCGGATGGGTGGCACCGTTACGGGTGGGTGGCACCGTTACGGGTGGGTGGCACCGTTGCGGGTGGGTGGCACCGTTGCGGGTGGCACCGTTGCGGGTGGGTGGCACCGTTGCGGGTGATTCGAGCGGGGCGAGCGCTGGAGCAAAATGGAAATCCTGAGGGCTCGTTTTCGATTTAACCTGCGACGGGGGACGTGTTTTTGTATTCTCCGTGCTGAACTTGTGGGTTAGTGGGGCCACGAACGAGGTTGAATTCTGGTTGGATTGGGGGGGCGTTATGCCTGACGGACTCTTGGTGCGAACTGTCGTGGGTGAGTTTCTGGGGACGGCGGTGTTGATACTGCTGGGGGGCGGGGTTTGTGCATCGGTGAGTCTGGAGAAGTGTTATGCGCGGGGGGCGGGCTGGATTGTGGTGACCGCTGGCTGGGCGTTTGCAGTCTTGTGTGGTGTGCTGGTGTCTACTTCTTTGGGGGCTCCGGGTAGCCTGAATCCCGCTGGGACTCTGGCGGGGTTGCTGGTGGGTGGCACCGCCGCTGGTGCCGCCGGTGTGGCACTGGCAGCGGTCGCAGCGCAATTGGCCGGTGCATTTGTCGGAGCGGCACTGGTGTGGCTGGCGTATTTCCCACACTGGGAAGTGACGGAGAGTGCTGCGGCAAAGCTGGGGGTGTTCTGTACAGGACCAGCGATTGATCGTCCGTGGTGCAATTTTCTGAGCGAGCTGATCGGGACGTTTGCGTTGGTGCTGATCGCGGGTTCTGCCGGCCGGATGGTTCAGGGGCCGGCGGCCGCAGCACTGACATCCGCTGTCGTCTGGGCGATGGGCTTGAGTCTGGGTTCCGCAACTGGTTACGCGATCAATCCAGCCCGGGATCTGGCACCGCGTCTGGCACATGCGCTGCTGCCGATTGCCGGCAAGGGTGGTTCGAACTGGGGCTATGCGTGGGTGCCGGTGTGTGGTCCAATTGCCGGAGCAGTGCTGGCGACGTTGCTGTTGCAGGTATTGAGTCAGTTGCCGGGGATTCCGGCGAAGGTGGGGTGAAGGCATGCCTGCTGTACCACAAACGAACGAGTGCATTCGTGGTTCAGGAAATGCTCTGGGGATCCCTGTTGGAACCAGCTCTGGGTGTGTTTCGGGCCTGCCAATTCGTTCAGCCCGTCACGTCTGTGCAGTTTTCTGAGCGTTCGGAGTGTGATGAATGGCGGATCCGGGGATTCCATGCTGGCGGTACCGAGTGATCTCGGGTATGAATTGTCGGGGCGGGTGGTTCAGCTTCCGGCCACGGCTGCATCACTGAACTCCCTGCACTGTTCTTCCTGCCTCGAATGCGTCGCGTTCGAAATTCTGCTGCGGAAATTTGGCATGATTCGATTGAGCTGCCTGAGTGTGCTGGCGGTGTTGTCAGCGTTGTGTACCGGATCCCTCGCAAGTGCTCAGCAGCCAGAGCGGCTGAGCCATGCAGATCTGAGCGTGTATCGGGATTCGGCGGGAGTGCTGCAGCCGATTCGCAATGCGACAGACTGGCAGCAGCGGCGGCAGCAGATTCTGCAGGGGATGCAGGAGGCGATGGGGCCGCTGCCGCAGCGAAATGTGGCTCTGCCGTTTGATCCGCAGGTTGTGGAGGAACGCCTGTTTGGTTCCGTCCGCCGGATCACGCTGACGATTGCTGTGGACAATCCGACGGACCGACTGCCACTGGATCTGTATCTGCCGGCGGCACTGGCTGAGTTGGTGACCGGGAAGACATTGAGCACGGCGACGGGTAAGAAGACGGCGGCCATGCTGGCTTTGCACCCCACGGGTGAGGCGGGTAAGCGGATTGTGGCGGGGGAGGCCGGTCGTCCGGGGCGACAGTATGGCATGGAGCTGGCGCAGCGCGGCTATGTCGTGGCAGCTCCGGATTACCCATCGTTCGGGGATCTGAAATCGTGGGACTTTGCGTCGGACGCTTACCAGTCCGGCACCATGAAGGCGATTGTGAATCATCTGCGGTGCACCGATTTTCTGGTGTCTCTGGGTTTTGTGGACGCGGCTCGAATGGGAGTGATCGGCCATTCGCTGGGGGGGCACAATGCCATTTTTCATGCGGTTTTTGATGAGCGGATGCAGGCGATTGTGTCCAGTTGCGGCTGGTGTCCGTTTGGTGATTATTACGGTGGCAATGTGACGGGCTGGACGAGCGATCGTTACATGCCATTGCTGAAGACGAAGTATGGTTTACGGGTGCCCGAGCTGCCATTTGATTTTTATGAGCTGACGGCAGCCCTGGCACCGCGGACTTTTGTGTCCGTGTCACCAGTGGAGGACAGCAATTTTGATGTGCATGGTGTGAAGAAGGCGATTCCGGTTGCCGGCAGCATTTATGCCCTGCTGGGGGCTCGTGAAAAACTGATCCTGATGACTCCGGATTGCGGTCATGATTTTCCTGCCGACATTCGGATGCAGGTGTATCGGATACTGGATCAGACACTGCAGCATCAGCCTGACGCGTTTGAGCCGGATTATTCACTCGAACTGCCTCGGATTGCTGCCACGGCACCAGCGGAGGCGCTGCAGACATTTGAAGTGGCGGCCGGATTTCAGCTGCAGCAGACGGCGGCAGAGCCTCTGGTGACGGACCCTGTGGCGATGTCGTATGACGAGGACGGTCGGTTGTTTGTGGTGGAGATGCGGGACTATTCTGAGCAGGACCGGGAGCATCTGGGTGTTGTGCGGGTGTTGCAGGACACGAATGGCGACGGAGTGTTTGATGACAGTCGCGAGTTTGCGAAGGGTCTGAGCTGGCCGACGGCGATTATCGCAGCAAATGGTGGTGTCTTTGTGGCTGCAGCTCCTGATGTGTTCTTCATCAGGGATACGAATGGTGATCTGCAGGCTGACGAGCAAACTCTGGTCTTTACCGGATTTGCTCGCAGTAATGTGCAGGGGCTGATCAACAGTTTTCACTGGGGGCCTGACAATCGGATCTACGGTTCGGCCAGTACCGTCGGCGGTACGGTGACCTGTCCGGTGCATCCGGAGCGTGCGGGGCTGGAGTGTCGCGGGCGGGATTTTTCGTTTGATCCGCGGACTCTGGAGCTGCGTGCGGAGACGGGTGGTGGTCAGCACGGGATGTCATTTGATGACTGGGGACATCGGTTTGTGAGTGCGAACAGTGATCATGCGCAGCAGATTGTGTATGCGGATCGATATTTGTCGCGGTCGCCCGTAGCCAGTGCAGCTCCGCCGCGGATCAGCATTGCGGTGGATGGCGGTCAGGCGCCTGTATTTCGCATCAGTCCGGTGGAGCCGTGGCGAATTGTCAGAACTCGCCTGCGTGCGTCGGGGCTGTCGAAGGGTCTGGTGGAGGGAGGTGGTCGTCCGGCCGGGTACTTTACGGGGGCCACGGGGATCACGATTTACCGTGGCGATGCGTGGCCGGCGGAACTGAAGGGTGTGGCGATTATCGGGGATGTTGGCAGTAACATAGTGCACCGCAAGCGACTGACTCCGGACGGGGTGGTCTGGCGTGCAGAGCGGATGGATGCGGGTCATGAACTGGTGGCATCGAAGGACATCTGGTTTCGTCCGGTGCAGTACGCAAATGCTCCGGATGGCTGTCTGCAGATTCTGGACATGTATCGTGAGGTGATTGAGCATCCGGCCAGTCTGCCGCCGGAGATCAAGCGTCATCTGGATCTGACCAGTGGGCGAGATCGTGGTCGTCTTTATCGACTGGCCCCAACGGGCTACGTGTACCGCCCTGCTCCACGTTTGAGTCAGTCGTCGACGGCCGAACTGGTGGCTTTGCTGGAACATCCGAATGCGTGGCATCGGGAGGCGGCATCGCGGCTGTTGTATGAGCGTCAGGATATCAGTGCGGTGCCGCTGCTGAAATCGCTGCTGCGAAGTTCGCAGTCCGGTTTAGCGCGGTTTCATGCGATTGGCAGTCTGCAGGGTTTGCGCGCGTTGACCGGTGATGATGTTGTGGTGGCCCTCGCGGATGCTGTTGCGGGTGTGCGTGAGCGTGCGGTGCTGGCAGCTGAGGGTCTGCTGGGTGAGGCGGCGGTGGCTGCGGCGCTGCTGGGTCTGGATGCGGAGCAGGACCCGCGAGTGCTGATGCAGCTGGCGTTTACTCTGGGAGAGTTGCCGGCGAGTGCCGCGCGGCAGCGTGCACTGGGGATGATTCTGGAGCGGCATGGTGAGGATCGCTGGATTCGCACGGCGGTGCTGTCGTCATTGGGTACGACGGCTGGAGAAGTGCTGCTGCAACTGGCGGGTCGTGAGAAAGCCGGTGTGGCTGCTGTGCTGGAGCTGGCGGATGCGACGGCGCGGCAGATTACGGACGATGGCGGGCTGGCTCCGCTGCGCGAAGCGCTGAACAAAGTCAATGAAAATCCGGGATTGCAGGTGCGGATTCTGCAGACGGCTGCGGCTGCGAACGGAAAGCTTTCAAAAATGGAGGGTTTTCAGCTTTTGAGCGGCATTTTGCTGGATCGGGCGCGGCTGACGATCGGGGATGAAACGACGGCTGTGGCGGACCGAGCTGCGGCTTTGCGGGTCCTGAGTCTTTCGGGGTATGCGAAGGAGCGTGAGTTGTTGCTGGCGGCACTTGATCCAGCCAGGGCTCCTGAGGTGCAGGCGGCTGCCATGGAGACATTGACTGGCTTTGCGGACGCAGAGATTGCCGGAGAGTTGATCGCTCGGCTGACTTCGCTGTCACCGTCCCAGACGCAGCGAGCTCGGGAAGCTCTGTTGCGGCGCAGTGTGTGGGCGGCGGCGTTGCTGGAAGCGATTGAGGGTGGCGTGCTGCCGAATTCCACGGTGACGCCAACGGAGCTGCAGCGACTGGCCGAGTTGCCGGACAACGCAGTGCGTGCCCGAGCCCTGCGGCTGCTGGAATCGACGGCCAGATCGTCTCGCGACGATGTGCTGCGCAGTTATCAGGTCACACTGACACTGCAGGGTGATCGGGAGCGTGGAGCGGTCGTCTTTCGCCAGCAGTGTTCGGTGTGTCATCAGATTGGAGCTGTGGGATATCAGGTGGGGCCGAATCTGGTGGCGTTGAAGAGTCGCGGAGCGGAGGCGATTCTGACGAACGTGCTGGATCCGAATCGTGAAGTGAACCCGGCGTGGCGAGACTATCTGGCGGTGACAACTGACGGCACGAGTCACAACGGAGTGCTGGTGCAGGAGGCGGCGGAGAGTCTGACACTGCGTCGAGCGGAAGCTAAGGAAACTCGACTGCTGCGAGCGGACATTGAGGTGATTCGGGACACAGGTCGATCGTTGATGCCGGAGGGCCTGGAAAAGAATGTGGATACTCAGGCGATGGCCGATCTGATTCAGTTTATTCTGACGTCGGAGTGAGTGTGAGGTAAGACAGGTGAGTGCCGGGGTGTGGCTGCTGCGCTGATACTGCCGGCTGCTGACTGGATTCCCTGTGGCTGGTGGACCGAAGTGTGGGTGTTTTTTTCGGTAGTGGGGTAGCGGGCATGTGGGCAGTAATGCGAGCCGGTGTTGTGGGGTTGTTTCTGGCCGGTCAGGTGAGTGCTGGCGACTGGCCGCAACTGCTGGGACCACAGCGGAATGGTGTGGCGGCGGGTGAGGTGCTGCACCGATCGTGGCCGGCTGGTGGGCCGAAAGTGGTGTGGGAAGCGAAAGTGGGAGCGGGGTTTGCGGGCGTGGCTGTGGCGGGCGATCGAGTGATTGGTTTCAGCCGCGAGGGTCGCAGCGAGGTTGTGCGGTGTTATGCGGCGGCCGATGGGAGTGTGCAGTGGGAAGCGAAGGCAGAGTGTGCGTATCAGGGTGGTGTGTCCAGCGATAAGGGGCCTCGCTGTGTGCCCCTGATAGCGGACGATCGGGTGTATGTGCTGGGAGTGGAGGGGCGGTTGCGGTGTCTGCAGTTGCAGGACGGCCGGGAGCTGTGGCAGCGGGACACGGAGCGGGATTTCCGGCCACTGGAGGGATATTTTGGTGTTGGCAGTACTCCTGTACTGCATGCGAAGCGTCTGATTGTGAATGTGGGTGGTCGTGAGGATGCGTCGATTGTGGCATTTGACACGGAGACGGGGAAGACGGTGTGGCAGGTGTTCACGGATGCGGCCAGTTATTCGGCGCCGGTCGTGGTTCGCAGCGGTGAGCGGGATCTGGCAATCGTGGTAACTCGGCTGCATCTGACGGGCGTGGACATTGCGACGGGGAAGCTGGTGTTTTCCCAGCCTTTTGGTGCGCGGGGACCGACGGTCAACGGGGCGACTCCGGTGCTGCTCGGAAATCGCATCCTGGTGTCATCCAGTTACAACATAGGTACGCTGCTGACTCAACTGACGGCGGACGGGGCGAAGGAAGTGTGGCGTGATGAGGAGTTGCTGGCGACTCAGTATGCCACGCCTGTACCTGCCGGTAAGTCTCACCCGGGTATGGTCTTCGCGATGGATGGTCGTCAGGACGCGGGCAGTGGCAGTGCGGCGTTGAAGTGCATTGACGTGGAGGCGCGGCGTGTGCTGTGGGAGCGTGCGGGATTTGACTATGGGTCACTGCTGCGGGTGGGCGATGATCTGCTGGTGCTGACTTGTGGTGGGGAGCTGGTGCGAGTGTCGGCTGATGTGGGTGAATACCGTGAGATTGCGCGGGCGAAGGTGTTGCGGGCGACGGACAGCGGGTATCGGCTGCCGGCTCTTGCGGGTGGGCATTTGTATGTTCGCGACGATGACACTCTGAAATGTCTGGACCTGGGACCGGTTGGTGGCAGAGAATAATCGGTGTGCAGAGGGGGGCTGTGGCCTCGTGGTTCAATGCGGAAAGCGCGGATGATGAAGACGCAGGCTGTGGAAGCTGTTGGTTGCGGATTTCTGACTGGCGGGTGCAGTTCCGCGCAGGGTCTGCTGCTGTTGCTGCTGGGGCTGCAGTCATTGGTTGTGCCTGTGCAGGCTCAGGAGGCAGCTGTCCCGGCTGCGACTTCAGCTGCCGGGGTTGCACCGGAAGTTCCGGCATTGGTGCAGCCGGATGCGGCACTGTCATTTGAGCGGCAGGTGCGACCGCTGCTGAAAACGTGGTGTCTGGACTGTCATGGCGGTGAGGCGACGGAGGGTGGTCTGGATCTGCGGCAGCGGCGTTTTCTGATGCGTGGTGGTGAATCGGGTCCGGCGGCGGTGGCGGGGGATGCTGCTGGCAGTCTGCTGATGCAGCGGATCCGATCCGGCGAGATGCCTCCGGGTGAGAAGAAAATGGCGGCTGCGGATGCGGCTGTGCTGGAACGGTGGATTGCTGCGGGGGCTCCGACTCTGCGTGATGAACCGGCCCGGCTGCCGCCTGGTTTGGGGATTACCGAGGAAGAGCGTTCCTACTGGGCATTTCAGCCGATTCGTCGGCCGCCGGTTCCGCAGTTTGATTCTTCGTACCGCGTACGGACTCCGATTGATGCCCTGCTGATGCAGCAGATGCAGCCACGGGGGCTGACGTTTTCACCGGACGCCGATCGGCGAACGCTGATTCGCAGGGCCAGCCTGGATCTGCTGGGAATTCCTCCGACCCCTGAACAGGTGGATGAATTCGTGAATGACGCTGGTGCGGATGCGTGGGAGCGGCTTGTGGATCGACTGCTGAATGCTCCGCAGTATGGGGAGCGGTGGGGCCGTCACTGGCTGGATGCGGCGGGCTATGCTGATTCTGAAGGTGCCACGAACGCGGATGGTGAGCGACCGAATGCGTGGCGGTATCGGGATTATGTGATTCGGTCCTTCAACAGTGACAAGCCGGCCAGTCGTTTCATTCAGGAGCAGTTGGCTGGTGATGAGCTGGCCGGACCTGTGGGAGCTGAACTGACGGCCGAGCAGACGGAGTTACTGACGGCGGTCGGATTTCTGACGATGGCGGCGAATGGTACGGGCAGCGGCGACAATTCCCCGGCTGCTCGAAATCAGACGATTACCGATACGATGAAGATTGTCAGCACATCGCTGCTGGGGCTATCGGTCGGTTGTGCTCAGTGTCATGATCATCGGTATGATCCGATTTCGCAGGTGGATTATTACCGACTGCGGGCGGTGTTTGATCCAGCGCTGGACTGGCAGAACTGGAAGATTCCGGCAGAGCGTCAGGTGTCATTGTACACCGCAGCAGATCGTCAGAAGGCGGCGGAGGTGGAGTCGCGTGCGGCTGAGGTGTCGCGGGAGCGTGGTATGAAGGAGGCGGAGTCTCTGCGGGCGGCGCTGGAGCAGGAGCTGCTGAAGTATTCTGAGCCATTGCGGGGGCAGTTGAAGCTGGCCTATGAAACGGCCGGCGACAAGCGAACGGCTGAGCAGCAGGAGCTGTTGAAATCGCATCCTGCTGTCAATATTTCGCCGGGGGTCCTGTATCAGTACAACCAGGCGGCGGCGGACGAGCTGAAAAAGTATGACGAGCGGATAGCGGCGATTCGGGCCGAGAAGCCGGTGGAGCATTTTCTGCGGACGCTGGTGGAGCCCGCCGGTCATTTGCCGGTATCGCATCGTTTTCATCGGGGTGAATTTGGTCAGCCGAAGGAAGCAGTGACTCCGGGGGAACTGCAGGCGGCCTCATTATTTACGGATCCGCCTGAGATCCCAGTGGATGATCCGCAGTTGCCGACGACCGGTCGGCGTCTGGCCTATGCGAAGTGGCTGACCAGTGGTCGTCATCCGCTGCTGGCTCGGGTACTGATGAATCGGTTCTGGCTGCATCATTTTGGGCGTGCATTTGTGGCGACTCCGGGCGAGTTCGGGCGTCTGGGGGCGGCGCCGTGGCAGCCTGAGCTGCTGGACTGGCTGTCGGCCGAGTTTATGGAGGGTGGCTGGACGTGGAAGCGGATGCATCGGCTGGTGCTGTTGTCGACTGTGTATCGGCAGTCAGGCGCAGAGCGTGCGGAGATGGCGGCGATTGATCCGAACAATCTGCTGTACTGGCGGAAGCCGTTGATTCGGCTGGATGCTGAGGTGGTGCGTGATGCGGTGCTGTCGGTCAGTGGCGGGCTGAACCCTGAAATCGGGGGGGCTCCGGCGGCGGTCCAGGCGGACGACACCGGGCAGATTGTGGAGGCAGCATTTACGGGACGTCGCAGTGTGTATATTCAGGTCAGGCGCAGTCAGCCGCTGGCGATGCTGGCTGCTTTTGATGCACCGGCGATGGAGTTGAACTGTACGGGGCGTACGACGACGAATTCTGCCCCGCAGGCTCTGCTGATGATGAACAGTCAGTTTGCCCTGTCGGGGGCAGAAAAGCTGGCGGATGCGGCATTGCGTCGGGCGGCCGGTCGCGGTGGTTTTGCCAGTGCCGAGGATCCTGTGGTGCGGCTGCAGCTGCCGCGAATGACATCCTGGGAAGTGGGGATGGGCCGCGTCAGGGCGGCGGCGGAGGCGGTGGCGGTGGGCAGTGCGTGGGTGCAGTTTGAGCCGTTGACATTCTGGACGGGCAGCAGTTATCAGGCTGGGGCAGCGTTACCGGATGCTGAGCGAGGCTGGGTGCTGCTGAATGCTGCGGGCGGTCATCCCGGGGATGCTCAGCATGCGGCAATTCGCAGGTTTCATGTACCGGCAACCGGGCGGATGACTTTTACTGGTGCACTCAGCCGTCCAGCAGCGAATGGAGATGGTGTGCGGGCGCGTTTGGTCAGCAGTCGACGGGGTGTGCTGGGGGACTGGACGCTGCCGACTGGCAGCAGTGAGACGGCGTTGCCGGCGTTCGATGTGGAGACAGCGGAGATTCTGGATCTGGTGGTGGACAGCGTGGGGACTGTTGAGTCGGATTCTTATGCGTGGTCGGCAGTGCTGACGTTGACGGCGGCAGACGGCGCGAGGCTGGGGGAATGGAAGAGCGAATCTGCGCTGACGGCTCCGACGACGGATCCCGGAGTGTTGCCGGGGGCGTTGACGGAGGCGTGGCGACTGGCGCTGGGCCGAGGTTTAACGAGTGAGGAGCGGGAGGCGGTGTCGGGTTTTGTGTCCGAGCAGGGAGCGTGGCTGACGAGTGATGGGAAGGGGCGTGCTGCCGATGTGGTGCGGCAGGTGCTGGTGGATGTGTGTCAGGCGCTGATCAGTGGGAACGAGTTTTTGTACAGCGAATGAGGGACAGTGGCGGGGAGCACCTGAATGCAGCGTGAGTTTCCGGTGGGAGCGGAGCGGCCGAGGCGTCCTCGTGATTGGCGGTGGATGCGGTGGCTGGTGTTGTTGCTGGTGGTGGCAGGTACCCTCGTGTGGTTGAGTGTTCCGGGTGGTCTGGAGATTCCGTCGTCGGTGACGTCGGAGGATGTGCAGCGAGCGCAGCAGGATTTTCGGCGGTTGGAGCAGCGTGAGCCGGATGCTGCTGAGCTGCTGCTGATGCTGGCAGAGAACGTGGCGCGGCGAGGGCGTGTGGCAGTGGCGGTGGAGTGTGTTGAGCGGATTCCGGTGCTGGATGAACGAAGTGGTCTGCGATCGCGGTTGCTGCTGGCGCAGTATTGTCTGCGTCTGAACGAGGCGGATCGTGCGGAGCGGGCGGTGCGTGAGTTGTTGCTGGCGGCCGGCAGGGGAGGAGCTGGTGCTGGAGCTGGTGAAGTGGCAGATCAGGTCCGAACGGCTCGTGAGTTACTGGTATTTCTGTTGTCGCTGCAGTTTCGTTTTGAGGAACGGCAGGCGGTATTGCGGGAATTGCGGCTGGGGGGGCTGTTGGAGCCATTGCTGACGAAGCAATTGTATTTTCCGTCGTTGGTGGCGTGGAGGACCCCGCAGCAGAATGAGCGATTGCAGCGTTTTCTGCGGGAGTCACCGGAGGATGGGCGACTGGTGGCGGCGCATGGTCGTTATCTGCTGGGGTCGGGTGCGGTGGAGGAGGCGCGAAGGCTGCTGGATACGGCGGTGGGATTGAGTCCGGGGGATGTGGGAGTGTTATCAGCGGCGCTGGAGTGCCGATTTGAGGAGCAGGATCTGGCTGGTTTTCGGGATTTGCTGGATGTGTGTCCGGGGTACGCGGAGGGTGAGCCGTGGTTGTTGACGCAGATGCGAGGAGAGGCGGCTGCGTTGCAGGGGGACTGGTCGGGATCAGCGCGGTATTTTGAGCTGCTGCTGTCAGCGGATGATACGAATCCGCTGTATTGTCAGGGACTGGCGCGAGCGTATGGTGGACTGGATCAGCAGGACCAGCGGCTGAAGCTGCAGCAGCGGGCGTTGCAGCTGGCGGAGCTGCGGTTGACTCTGGGTGAGGCGGAGCTGAAGAATCCGGGAGCCCTGCGTGCTGCATCGCAGGCGGCGAGCGGGCTGGGTCTGAAGGCGGCGGCTTATGATCTGGAGCAGCTGGCTCTGGTGGGGGAGCGATCAATGCGGGGCGGTGAGGAGCGGCAGCGATGAGACAGTGGTGGGGCGGGTGCAGCGAAGCTGGGTCAGGAGCTCGGGTGGGTGAGCGTCTGTGGCTGGGAGTGCGAGCGGTGATTGGTGCGGGGTCACTGATTCTGGTGGCCGGTTGTGGGGGGGAACAAGCAGGCGGGGTTGGTGGTGCGGACGGTTCTGGTGGGCAGCGAGTTGTGCAGACCGACGAGCAGCGGGAGAAGATTCTGCGGGCACTGGCTGGTGGCAAGCGTTCGGAGGCAGATGAGGAGTCAGGAATTCGATTTCGTGAACTGGGTCGGGAGTCGGGATTTGAGTTTGTGCGGAACGACGACATGCGGGGGCAGCGACGGATTCTGGAAGTGAATGGTGGCGGTGCGGCAGTATTCGATGTGGAGGGAGACGGCTGGCTGGACGTGTTTCTGACGAATGGGTGTGTGCTGCCGACGCGACTGGATCGCGGGCAGACTCCGGGGCGATTGTTTCGCAATCTGCGGCAGTCAGAGCTGCGATTCGGGGATTGCAGCGAGGCGTCCGGGTTGTTGCAGCGGGGTTTTTGCTGTGGGTGTGCGGTGTCGGATGTGGACCACGACGGATTTGAGGATTTGTATCTGACGGCGGTGGGGGGGAATCAATTCTGGAAGAATAACGGAGACGGAACCTTTACAGAGACAGCGACTGAGACCGGGACAAAAAGCGGCTTGTGGGGTTCGAGTGCAGCGTTTGGGGATTTGAATGGTGACGGGCATCCGGATTTGTATGTGGCGAATTACCTTGACGTGAGTGAAGAGCAGCCCTTGCTGTGTCCGGAACCGCGGGCACCGGGGGGCTACATCGGGTGTACTCCGGCCATGTTTCCGGGAGTGCCGGACGCGGTCTATTTGTCGGACGGAGCGGGGGGGTGGCGGGACGTGTCGAACGCAGTGGAGGCGGCGTTTCCGGGGAAAGCATTGGGAGTGGTTATTTGTGATCTGGGTGGTGACCGGCGTCCTGAGGTGTATGTGGCGAATGATGGGCAGCCTAATTTTCTGCTGGTGTCGGAGTCTGCGGAGGACGGGGAACTGCTGAAGCTGCGGGACAGGGCGGTCGAGGCGAGTGTGGCGGTGAATTATGAGGGATTTGGTCAGGCGAGCATGGGGATTTCGGCCGAGGACTTCAATCGCGATGGTCGCACGGATCTGTTCCTGACGCATTTTTATCGTGACAGCAACACGCTGTACGTGAATCGATCGCAGGGTGAATTGCTGCTGTTTGAGGACGGAACGCGGACTTCACTGCTGGGCTTGCCCAGTCTGAGTTTTCTGGGGTTTGGTGTCAGTGGCATGGATGCGGACAATGACGGCTGGAGTGATCTGCTGGTGTTGAACGGGCATGTGGACGATCGCACGTGGTTTGATGCGGAGCAGCCGTATCGAATGACGGCGCAGATGTTTCAGAATCGTCGCAATGGCACATTTCGCGAGGTGACGAGTGGTGCGGGAGCGTATTTTGGCAGGCCGTTGCTGGGGCGTGGTCTGGCGACGGGGGACCTTGATCGGGATGGTCGGCTGGACGCGGTGGTTTCGAACCAGTTGGACCCATCGGCGGTGCTGCGGAATGAATCCGAGGGTGGGGGGCAGTCGCTGGTACTGAAGTTGGTGGGAGTTACCTGTGCAAGGACTCCGGTGGGGGTGCGGGTGCGCGTGATGGGGGTTGAGCCGGTCCTGTGGCGGCAGTTGGCGGGTGGAGGCAGTTATCAGTCAGCGGACGCGTGTGAGCTGCATTTGGGAGGTCTGGAGGATCGGGGGTATGATCTGGAGGTGCAGTGGCCGGACGGGTATGTGCAGCAGATTGGTGGCATTCGTCCCGGGCAATGGCTGATTCGCCAGCGGGGGGCATCGGCATTGAGGGCGTGGTGACTATTTCGAGTGTGCGAAAACAGGCTGCCCAACTGTGGGCAGCCTGTCGTTGTGGAAGGGCATCCCCGGAGGGGCTGGTGACTTATTTTTCGCCCTCACCGGTCTTGGGTGCCATCATGGTGGCCATTTTCGATTTCGGTGCGTTGGTTTCGGCAGCCGGGGTTGGAGGCGTTCCGTTATCGGCGGCGGTCGGTTCTGAGCTGCCACACCCGGGCAGAGAAGACAGAACACACAGTAGTGCACAACTGATGACAAGGCGGGAAATCATGTGGATGCTGTTCCTTGAGACTAGTGAAACCAAAAAACGGCTGACATGCAGAATTGTGCACGCCAGCCGTTCGGGAAATTACGGCGACTGCTGCGGATCACATGTCAGAACGCCTGAAACACTTCATTGCCGCCACGGGAGGCAAGACCGTAGATCACGGTTTTATCGACATTGTAATTCAGGAACTGTACAGATCCATCGACCATGCCGAACTGTGCGCCGCCGGCATGGTTGCTCCAGTAGTGATACATGTCCTCATAGACATTCTTCTTGCCCGGCTTGTAGTAAGACGGGGCCTGGCTGAGGCCGGCGGCCGTGGAAAATCGCTCTTCCATTCCCAGCAGGCAGTCGCCAACTCCAAAGCCGTATCCGTCTGCGCCCCATGCGGCAACGATCCAACCGTATTCGCGACCGTCGGGAATACAACGCTCGCCGATCATCAGGGTGTTGGAGGTTCCGTCAGTGCAGTCGCGGAAATTGGTCTTGGAATTGACATAGAGCATGCCATCCTGGCCGATGCGATTGAGGTGCGTCCCGCCACGTGGGTCGGGAAAGCTGGAGGTTGGGGCGACCTTGTAGGTGTGAGTGCCGATAACGCCAAGGTAGCTGCTGACGGCAGCCTTGAAGTTGGCATTGCCGGGATCGACCCATGGTGCGAATGAGTTCGGATCAGATGGGCACATGTAGGCCGGCAGAACGGTGCCGACCAGCGGCTTACCATCGGTCATCATGTACCACCATGGCCATGCTCCGCTGAGCTTGGTCGGGTCCATCTGCTGATAGATGTTAGTCTGTTCCATGTACGGGAAGATGTAGAAAGCCCATGTGTAGCAGGGGCCTTCCAGCGGGTAGGAGGACTGGGCACCGTTTGCCAGTGTTGCGTAACCACCCGGTGGCGCATCGTAGAATGTAGGTGCTGCGTTCATATTGGCCCACCAGCTGCGGCCGATGCTGGTGCCGACGGGAAATCGCTGTTTCACGTCGTGATGGTTGTGCAATGCGAGGATCAACTGTTTGATGTTGTTCTTGCACTGCGTTCGGCGTGCTGCTTCGCGAGCCTGCTGAACGGCAGGCAGAAGCAGCGCCACCAGAATGGCGATGATGGCGATAACCACCAGCAGTTCAATGAGCGTGAATCCACGCCTTGTTCTGCTACGGTTAGTACTCCATTTCTTCATGCGAAAACCCTTTACCTATGAGGACGCTGAAAAACACTCTCGCAAACAATTGCGAGACGAAAACCAAAGAATAACGACAGGAGAACCTATGTCACCCTGAGTACAGCAAGTTTTGTGCCAGGAACCCAGCTCGAGTGCGCGATTGAGTTCCAGGCATTTGAGAATTTCAAAGAAAAGCAGGAACTTTTTCAAGACGGCAGGGGGGCTTCAGTTCGGATAGACGGTTGGCGGTGTGCCTTGGCATTTGGCCAGCGTTGCCGTGCGCCTTCCGGAGGCTGAAATTGCCCCGACCTGCGCGGTGCAATGAATTTTTCGATATATCGGTTCTAATCTCGCATTCAGGAAAGCATATGTCAAGTCGAGGCAACCGTTTTTGAGAATGAAGGTGGTAGATTTTTGAGCACGACTGGATGGTCATGCTGAAAAAACGGGCGTTTAGGCCAGATTTGCCTTGCTTTGTGGAATTCCGCCTCGTTTGCTAAACTCGGGTCTCAAAGGTGCGTCGCGATTGGACGCTCTGTCCGTTCGATGGCAGAAAGTCGTTTGGCTTACAGCAAGATTGTGGGAGTGAATTGCGATGGATCAGGACGAGATTCTGCTGGATGCGGAAGAGCGTATGGAGAAGGCGGTCAACGTTCTCATGAATGCTCTGAAGGGTATTCGTACGGGGCGTGCGAATCCGGGGTTGGTGGATTCGGTGCGAGTGGAGTATTACGGATCGCCGACGCCGCTGAAGCAGATTGCGAACATCAGTTGTCCTGAGCCGCAGCAGATTCTGATCCGTCCGTTTGACACGACGACTCTGGATAACATTGCTCGAGCGATTATTGCCAGCGAACTGGGGATGGTGCCGAACAACGATGGTCGCGTGATTCGTCTGAACGTGCCACCCTTGTCAACAGAGCGTCGCAAGCAGATGGCCTCACGGATCAAGGAGCTTGCCGAAGAGGCGCGGGTGGCCATCCGCAACGTCCGTCGTGATGCGAACAAGCATGCGGATACGGCGGAGAAGGAGAAAACGATGTCAGAGGATGACTGCAAGCAGACGAAGGATCAGGTGCAGGATCTGACGAAGAAGTATGAGAACAGTGTGAACGAGAAGGCAGCGTCCAAAGAAAAGGAAGTGATGGAGAACTGACCTGCTGACGTGGCGGGCATTCTGTGAGCGGGAGGGGCAAAGCGATGGCAGCGGATCGGCGCGCGTTTCTGGTGGCGTTGGCAGGTGGTGCGGCGGTAGCGGCCTCCGGTCGCGCGGGGCTGGCGGATGAAAAACTGCCGGCCAGTCGTATGAGGTTTGGCCTGGTGACCTATTTATGGGGCCAGGACATGGATCTGCCCACCGTGATCGATTCGTGTGAGAAAAGTGGTCTGGGCGGGGTGGAGTTGCGGACTGAGCACAAGCATGGTGTCGAGCCTTCGCTGTCGAAGGTGCAGCGGATGGAGGTGCGGCGACGTTTTGAAGCCAGTCAGGTGACGCTTGTGGGCTACGGTTCCAATGCGCAGTACCACGAAAACGACTCGGAACGTCTGCAGGCGAACGTTGAGCTGACGAAGCGCTACATTCAGTTGATGCACGACTGTGGCGGTTCCGGCGTGAAGGTCAAACCGAACAGTTTCGTGAAGGACGTTCCTCGTGAGCGGACAATCGAGCAGATTGGGAAGGCATTGAACGAGGTCGGGGCTTACGGGCAGCAGTATGGTCAGCAGATACGAGTTGAGGTGCACGGTGCCGGGACAAGTGAATTGCCGGTGATGAAGGCAATTTTTGACGTGGCGACTCACCCCAAC
This sequence comes from uncultured Planctomycetaceae bacterium, assembly GCA_903896675.1. GTDB lineage: Bacteria > Planctomycetota > Planctomycetia > Planctomycetales > Planctomycetaceae > SXXK01. The sequence continues at coordinate 7,776 of CAITYU010000130.1, read as the reverse complement.
GTCGCGGTCTGCTGGAATTCGAACGCGGAGGATCTGAAGGGTGAGGGGCTTGAGCACAATTTCGGCCTTGTTTCCGGTCGTTTTGGTGCCACCGCGCATGTGCGCGAGTTGACAGGCACCGACTATCCATGGCAGCAGCTTTTCCATTTGTTCCGCCGGGTGAATTACGGTGGCTGGGTGCTTCTGGAGGCTCGTGGCAACCCGGCAGACAAAGTGGCTGCGCTGATTGAGCAGCGAAAAAGATTCGAAGAATTGTGCGGGGGTTAGGCAGGGATCAGTGGTCAGTGGTCAGTGATCAGTTTTCAGTGGTCAGTGGTCAGTTTTCAGTGGTCAGTGGTCAGTTTTCAGTGGGCAGTGGGCAGTGGGCAGTGGGCAGTGGGCAGTGGGTAAGTGGGTAAGTGGGTAAGTGGGCAGTGGGTAAGTGGGCAGTGGGTAAGTGGGTAAGTGGGTAAGTGGGTAAGTGGGTAAGTGGCGGGCCGGGGGCGTTGAGCTGTGATGCAACCCTCGTTTGGCGTGTGCAGGGGGCTCAGGGGAAGGGTTTTCCCAGTGGCAGTGCGAAGGTTTCGGCGACGGCCTGATTGGTGATTCGGCCATCCCGCATGTTCACAGCGGCCGCCAGTCCCGGGTCGCGCTGGCAGGCTGCCTGCAGTCCTTCGCTGGCGATGCGTTTCAGGTAGGGGAAGGTGACGTTGCACAGGGCGTAGGTGCTGGTGCGTCCGACAGCTCCGGGCATGTTGGTGACGCAGTAGTGCAGGATGCCGTCGACGAGGTATGTGGGGGCTGAGTGGGTCGTGGGGCGTGATGTTTCAAAGCAGCCACCCTGATCGATGCAAACGTCGATCACGACGGCTCCGGGTTTCATAATCTTCAGGTCATCCGCTGTGACCAGCCGTGGGGCTCGTGCACCGGGTATCAGAACTCCGCCGATGATCAAATCCGCCTTTCTCAGTTGTTCGCGGATGTTGTGGCGATCGCTGAAGAGAGTGTTGACGTTGGGGGGCATGATGTCGTCGAGATATCGCAGTCGTTCGACGTTGACATCCAGCAGGACGACATCTGCCTGGAAGCCAGCGGCGATCCGGGCGGCATTTTTCCCGACAACTCCGCCGCCCAGGATGGCGATGTGTGCCGGTTCGACTCCGGGTACACCGCCCAGCAGGATGCCGCGTCCTTCCTGGGGTCTTTCGAGGAATTTGGCACCCTGCTGAATGCTCATCCGCCCCGCCACTTCGCTCATCGGCGTCAGCAGTGGCAGGTCCCCGCTGCGACCTTTCAGAGTTTCGTAGGCGACCGCAGAGACGCCGGATTCGAGGACATTGCGGGTAAGTTGTTCGTCGGCTGCGAAGTGGAAGTAGGTGAACAGCACCTGACCGCGACGCAGCAGTGGCCATTCGGCTGCAAGTGGTTCCTTGACCTTGATGACGATGTCGGCGGCGAAGACATCGGCGTGGGACTGGACGATTTCCGCACCGCAGGCTGCGTAGTCTTCGTCGGCGATACCGCTGCCAGCCCCGGCACCGCGTTCCACCAGCACACGGTGGCCGGACTGCGTCAGGTCTTCGACCCCGCTGGGCAGCATGGCCACGCGATACTCGTCACTTTTAATCTCTTTGGGCAGGCCGATCAGCATGATGAATTCCGATCCGACGATGGCGGGAGCGGGAGCCGGAAAGACGGACGCAGTGTAATTCTACGCAGGTGAGGAAAAACGGCAAAATACGATTCGCTTTTTGCAGGCGGGGACCGGTGATGCGTGGGGGGCCGGAAAGTCGGTCTTGAGCCGATTTCGCCATCCTGTCAGACTGCTGTTGAGGTGGTTCGGGGATTGTCGAGGTCTTCCTGCGGGGTTCTGCACGTGTCCGGTCCGTGGCATTCAGGGATGACAAAGGTGGCGGTTCGCTGCAGCATTTGTTTGCTGGGTGTGGGCCTGCTGCTGGTTGTTGGCTGCCTGTCCGGACTTCGGCCGGCGCTGCCGCACAGTGATGTTTCCGGTCTGCTGTTTTCGCCGGGCAGTACGGATTTTTACTGGGAACGAGCGGTCATGGTGCTGAATCGCAATCATTTCCAGGTGGCTCGCGAAAGCCGTCTGGAGGGGATTATCGAGACGCAGTATCGAGCCGGGTCGGGCATTCTTGAGCCGTGGCACACGGATTCGGTGGGGTTTGCCAGTCGTGTGGAGAGTACTCTGCAGTCCATTCGTCGTCGGGTGACAGTGAGTGTGCAGCCGGGCGACAACGGGAAGACGCTGTTGTCTGTGCGTGTTGACCGGGAGTTGGAGGACGTTCCGGGACTGGCTGCGAATTACGAGGGTGGAGCAACGTTTCCGGAGTCCACGGTGATGAGTCGGGATCTGAGTCAGGTGGTGGGTCAGTCCGGCGAGTCGCGGTGGGTTTCCGCAGGTCGGGACCGCAGGCTTGAGCAGCAACTGATCTCGGAAATTCGCTATCGTCAGCTGCCATAAGTCTCAATCGGCGGGAATTCCGGCGTCGAATTCGCTCCCGAGGCAATTCGCAATTGTCTGCCGATGAACGTCTGCGTAGAGTGAGCGGTTTTGTTCAGGCACCTGCCCTGCCCTGATTTTTCCCTTGAAAGAACAGCCCCCAGTCATGGATCCGGAATTTCGCAGCCACTGCAACGAGTTGATTCGCCGTGTCGTCCATCTGAAGGACTGTCTTTGACTTGCGCGGCAAAACTGCTCGTATTCAGGAAATCAACGATCGGATGAGTCACAGTGATTTCTGGGGCGACCAGGAACGGGCTCGTCAGGTGATGGACGAGCTGCGGAAACTGAAATCCGTAGCGACTCCGCTGAAGGAACTGGCGACATCCGGTGACGATCTGCAGGTGCTGATGGAGTTTGCTGAGGACGATGCCAGCGGCGAAAACCTGAATGAGCTGCGATCTGCGGCCGAGCGGCTGGCGGTTGAAGTGGACAAGGTCGAGCTGCAGACCACGATGTCGCGGCCGGAGGACGCATCCAACGCGTATGTGACCGTGCAGGCGGGGGAAGGTGGCACGGATTCCGCCGACTGGGCGCAGATGCTGATGCGGATGTATGCGAGGTGGGCCGAGCGTCGTGGGTTTGAGGTTGAAGAGGTGGACATGTCACCGGCGGAGGAGGCGGGAATTCGCAATGCCACTCTGCTGATCAAAGGGGATTATGTTTACGGCTATCTGCATGGTGAGACCGGCAACCATCGGCTGATTCGCATCAGCCCGTTCGATTCGGCCGGGCGTCGTCACACGTCGTTTGCCGGTGTGGACGTGGTGCCTGAGGTTGACGACAGTTTTGAGATCGACATTAATTGGGAAAAGGATGTTCGCGAGGACAAGTACCGTGCCGGTGGTGCGGGTGGTCAGAAGGTGAACAAGACGGAGTCAGCGATCCGACTGACTCATATTCCCACGGGTGTGGTCGCTGCCTGTCAGAACGAACGCAGCCAGCACCAGAACCGTGCTCTGGCGCGGAAGATGCTGACTGCCAAGCTGTACCAGATCGAAATGGACAAGCGTGAGGCTGCTGTCGCGGACCGGCACGATACGAAGGGGAAAATCGGTTTTGGCGGTCAGACGGTAAGAAACTATGTGCTGTATCCGGACCAGTTCGTGAAGGACGTTCGCAGCGGCGCGAAGGTGGGTAATCCGGGAAATGTGCTGGACGGCGATATCGACGGGATGCTGGAAGCCTACCTGCGCTGGACGCTCAGCAAGCAGACCGCACCGGTCGATGAGCTGGAGTAGTTTCCGGGTGGGGAGGCTGTTGTGAGCGGAATGCTGTCGGAACTGCAGTACCTGCGGATGCACGGTTGCGGCAACGATTACGTGTTTCTGGACTGTTTCCGCAATCGGGCTCCTGAGGACCCTGCTGGTCTGTCGCGTTACGTCAGTGATCGGCACAGGGCAGTGGGTTCGGACGGACTGGTCCTGATGCTGCCTTCTGATGTTCCTGGTGCCGTCGCGCGGATGCGGATGTTCAATGCGGACGGCAGCGAAGGTTCGTTGTGTGGCAATGCTCTGCGGTGCATGGCGATGTGGTTGCATCAGTCCGGGCGGGCTGAAGCATTGTTTCAGATCGTGATGGCGGAGCGGCTGATCGGTGTACAGATTGTGGAATCGGATGCGGACTGGCGGCGGGCTGTGGTGCGGATTGATGTCGGGCGTCCAGCGGTGCTGAGTACGGATCCGGGTGTGCGTTGCTGTGTGCGTGAGCAGACGCTGGCGGATGTGCAGGTGCCGGGTCTGGTGGGATCGCCGCTGCATGTGTCACTGGGTAACCCGCATACGGTGTTTTTTGTGCAATCGATTCCGGCGGTTCCGTTTGAGCTGCTGGGTCCGCGGATTGAGCGACACGCGGCATTTCCGGATCGGACCAACGTCGAGTTTGTGGAAATCTCCGGGCTGTCAGCTGCGAATGCGGCGACGGTGCGAGTCTGGGAACGCGGTTCCGGGGAAACGCTGGCCTGCGGATCGGGGGCCTGTGCTGTGGCGGTGGCAGCGGTGGCTGCCGGTCATCTGCATTCCCGGTTACCGATCAGCGTGCAGATGACTGGTGGTCTGCTGCGAGTCCTGATGTCGGAAGATCTGGAACTGCAGTTGGAGGGGATGGCCGAGGAGTGTTGTCGGGGCACGGTGTTGTGGCCACGACACACAGCAGATTGAGGAAGGGAAGGCGGCGATGCGACAGACTCTGGGCCTGATTCTGCAACTGATAACTTTATCGCTGTTGCCGTCGATCATTTTTTTTCAGTTGTACTTTGGTTTTCGACTGATCGTGATGCCGGCATCGCTGGTGGTTGGCATTTGTCTGTTCAGTCTGGGGACGTGGCTGCGTGAGCGGGGCTGAGCAGGTGCGGAAATGCGATGCATGGCACGGACGCCGTACAATCGTGTCCGTGTTGCTGTATTCTGCTGTGGAGAGCCTGTCCGGCGTGGGGGCGTCCGGGGTCACGGATGTTGTTTTACGCCGGCTGACTGATCGCTTGTGCTGAACGGTCTCGGCGCGCGAAACGGGCTCGTCCCCTGCAAAGGGACGAGCCCGGTCAGTGTGGATATCGCCGTCAAATCACTTCTGCGGCGGTACGTCCTGAGTCTGCGTCGCCAGATACTCAAGCATGTCGATCAGCTCTGCCGGGGCGATCGCGGCAGCCAGCCCTTCGGGCATGCTGCTTTGATTCTGCACGGCTCGCTCTTCGATATCAGCTTTTGCGATCCTGCGGACTGCTTTGCCGTCAAACAGCTCCACTTCCCTGTCGTTTTCGGACACAACGAGGCCTGCCGTTGGCATACCGTCTGTGGTGACGATCAGGGTTTGACGATACTTTTCCGCGACTTCGGCATTCGGGTCAACGATTGACTGGACGATCTTGACCTTGCTCATCCGCTTTGCAACTCCGGCGAGGTTCGGACCGAATTCCCGGCCGTCACCGTTGCCGACTTTGTGACAGGCCGTGCAACTGCGGACGAAGACTTCCCTCCCGCGATTGACATCACCCTTCAGGTCGGACAGTGCCGTCATGGCTTTGTTGCGTTCCTCTTCGGGCTTCGGAGTCTGCGACAGCAGCGACTGAATGTGCGGCAGGGCTGCAGCACCGGCTTCCGATGCAGCGATCAACCGCTGCACAATCACTCCGGCTCGCGGATTCAGATCGCCGAAGCGACCGGCGAGGAACGAACTGCGCCACACCGATTCATTGGCTCCCAGGGCATGCTGGAGTGTGTAGTCCACCCAGTAGTCTTCGGGAAAATCGGCCATCCGCAGCAGGGATTCGGCGGCCTGCGGAGTCGGATAGAAGCTGAGCCCGCGGGCTGCTTCCGTACGGACTCGCGGATGCTGATCCTTTGCCGCAACTGCCAGCATGGCCGGTGCATCGGAAATGGAATCGCGTTCATCAGCCACAATTCGCACGGCTGCTGCTCGAGCATCGGCAGTCTGGCAGGCCAGAACGCTTTGCAGCAACGCCGCATCCAGTTGGTGATGCGACTGCTGAATCCAGAGTGCTTCAGTCCGCAAACGATCGTACTCGGGATCCTGCGGATTGAGGCCGGCGACCCACGCTGCGACAGCCGGCAGTACTTCGGCCGAGGCTCGACCATGCAGTTCGCGGCGAGCCCGATAGCGGGTACGCCATTCGTATTCCCGCAACTGCTGCAGGACCTCTGCTGCGGACTTGCCGAACTGTGTGACGGCCGGTGTCAGTGGCCGGTCAGGGCAGAGGAGTCGGTAGATGCGGCCGCGAGTATGATCGCGGTTCGGGTCACGCTGGCTGTACTGCATGTGTCCGATCAGTGCATTCGCCCAGTCGCCAAACCACAGTGCGCCGTCCGGGCCGATCTGCGGATCCGCCGGTCGGAAATGCTTATCGTCCGAGCGAATCAGGTCGTCCGGAGAACCGTCGGCATTCTTCAGGCGTGCCCCGGCATAGCCACCGCCATTGTCGCCGACGCTGAACCGCGGCAGTCCATTCATGTTGATCACGCAGGCATACGTGAATTGCCCCTGAACGCTGTCCGGGAAGTTCCGGCTGATCAGGAATTCACTGCCCAGTGCCGGTCGCATGCCTTCGTTGTTGAACACGAAGTTCAGCCCGGCACGACCTCCAAACTGAGCTCCGGACAAGGGTGTATCCCACGCCTGATTGGCCGTGGTGCCGTCGCCGACAATACCCTGCCCCCAGCCATTGAACACGTAACACCACATGTTGTACTGACCCGGCAGCGAAAACTGGCGAATCTTCATGGTTCGAGGATCCAGCACATAAGCACCACCGGCACCGTAGCTGCGATGGGGGCCCCAGGGAGTTTCCAGCGTGGTGCTGGTGGCAATGCCTTCCAGCATGTGCAGCTTGCCCCCATGGCTCCATTCAAACGCACCGCAGGTGTGGTGCGTATCGTCTGATGCCCAGCCGTCCATCAGGTGAATGACCTGATCAGCCCGATCATCTCCGTCCGTGTCCTTCAGGAACAGCAGCCGCGGCTGATCGACGACCAGCACGCCCCCATTCCAGAATTCAAACCCGGTCGGGCAGTGCAGCTGATCGTAGAACACAGTGCATTTGTCAGCTTTTCCGTCCTGATCGGCATCTTCCAGAATCACCAGCCGGTCGTCCGGCTTCGCATCACCCGGCTTCCACTGGGGATAGGTGGGCATGCAGGCCACCCACAATCGTCCTTTGTTATCGAAGTTCAGCTGCACGGGTTTGGCCAGCTCGGGGAACATGGTCTCATCGGCGAAGAGCCGCATTTCAAAGCCGGCTGGGACTTTTGTCTGCTGAATCAGCTGTTCCGGCGACAGGTATCGCAGCTCGGTGGCTTCGGAATACTTCTGACGGGGATTGCCGAAACGTGTTTCCGGAGTAATCAATTCTCCGGTGGCCGAATCATCGGGTGGCCCGGCCGGTTTTTTGCCCTGTGCGAGGTCCCAGATGTAGCGGTCGCGCACTTCGGCCATTTTGCGAATCTTGATGTATTCGCGGGGGAATGTTTCGGTGTCCCAGGTGCGGCGTCCACCATACACATACCAGCCGTTCAGCATTCGATAGTCCTGCAGGTGCACCCACGACTTATCGTTGACGGCGGCGCGGAGGGTTTCATAGGGCTGACTGCCGAAGCTGGCGGGGCTGGCGGAGCCGAAGGCTGCCTGATCAAGCAGTCGAGCCGCTTCGCGGTCCCCCGCATCATTCAGGTGACAGCCGTTGATGGAGTACTGCAGTCCCGGCTGCTGTTGCAGCAGGGCGTGAGACGCTTCCAGCACATCAATGAAGGCCAGTTTGCGTTCGG
>CAITYU010000129.1 GCA_903896675.1 uncultured Planctomycetaceae bacterium | reverse complement strand
TGAAATTCGCAGCGAAGCTGCCAAACGGATGGCGGAAGTCCGCAGCCGCGGGGTGTTTCTGGCGGAGGGGCATGGCGGTAACCCTGAAGATCTCAATCCTGGACTGCAGTCGGAAATCGACCGGATCTACCACGAGTCCCGCCGAGCGATCTGGCAGGAAATGAATGCTTCGGTGTTTGCGGCCGTGCCCGAGGCCGTGCCAATTACGACTCGCTCACTGAATCGAACGGACTACATCCTGCATCCTGCAACCGGCGAGGAACTGAGCGATCCGTCGAGGGCAGTTCTGCAGCGGTTGCTGGCAGCCAGGCAGGCAGACCGTGTTGACACAACAGCCGTCCAGATTGTGATTTCGGACGGGCTGAATGCTCTGTCGCTGATGGAAGGTGATCAACTGAGGCAACTGCTGACAGCCCTCAAAAGCCAATTGCTGCTTGCCGGATTGTCACCATTTGCTGAACATCTTGTCGTGACTTCGGGACGTGTGCGGGCGGGGTACCGTATTGGTGAGCTGCTGTTGGGGACAGGCCCTGGCCCGGGCGTGCTGCTGCACATCATCGGCGAACGACCGGGCACCGGTCATCACACCATGTCCATCTACATGACGGTGGCAGCCGCCGAAGTCTGGCGTCAGCGTGGCAAAGTCGACCACAACATCACGCGTGTCGTATCCGGCATCGCTGGCACGGCACTGCTGCCTGAGACGGCTGCAGTTGATGCTGTTCGAATTCTGAAATCCATGATGAGTGCTGCAGAATGAATCAGCGGTCGAGCATCGAGGTGCGTCTGTTGTCGTCAGGTGAATGTGTCAGGCTGTGTTTCAGCGGCACACGCATTCGCTCGATACTGCCCATCAGTGAGCCGGCAGACCCTGATGAGTTGGCGCTGGCTGCCACCGGTCTGTTTGACCTGCAGGTCAATGGGTATGCGGGCATCTGGTTCAGCAGCACGGATCTGACTGTGAATGAAGTGCAGCAGGTGCTGCAGCACTATGCCCGGCAGGGTCTGACAGGCTGTCTGCCCACACTGATTACGAATTCCGCCGCAGCGATTGAGCATGGGTTGTCAGTGCTGCGTCAGTCGCGTGAGTCGTGCGAATTGTGTCGGAGCATGATTGCGGGCATTCATGTTGAAGGCCCGTGGATCTCCTCAGCAGACGGGCCTCGGGGGGCCCATCCCCTGCAGCACGTGCGACCGGCATCTATGGCAGAGTACCAGCGGTGGCAGCGCGCGTCGGGGGGCCTCGTTCGGCTGATCACTGTGGCTCCGGAATGTCCGGCAGTTCTGTCGCTGATTCCGCTGCTTACGGCAGAGAATGTTCGAGTGGCGATTGGCCACACTGGTGCCAGTCCGGCTGAGATCCAGGACGCCGTTTCCCGAGGCGCCAGCGTGGGAACTCACCTCGGCAACGGCTGCGCCGGCATGGTCCCGCGGCACGACAATATCTTCTGGCCACAACTGGCCGATGACCGGCTGACTGTCAGTGTCATTGCTGATGGCTGGCATGTCCCGGCAACCATGCTGAACTGTATCCACCGCTGTAAGTCACCCGCCCGGATCGTGCTGACATCGGATGTTTCCGGCTTTGGCGGTTGTGCCGCTGGCCGTTATACGACTCCGACCGTGGATGTGGAGGTGCTGGAAGATGGTCGAATTGTGGTGGCCGGACAGCGGCAGTTTCTGGCGGGTTCCGGAGCAACCCTGCTGCAGTGCGTGCAGCGGTATCAGCAAATGACCGGACTGCCACTGCAGCAGACATGGGAGCTGGCCAGCAACCAGCCGCGCAGGCTGCTGGGACTGCCGGCTGCTGAAGTGAAAGAAGGTGCCACAGCGTCTCTGACCTTATTTCGAAACGAGCGGAACGGCGGAAACTGCCAACTGCAGCCCGTTGCCTCTGTCATTCACGGGCGATATTTTGAGAGCCAGTCCTGACGAGTGAAACTCACGGCTCAGTTGTTCCTCGAGCCCAGCGCTGCGGACTGCAGAATTCGCTGAAATTCGTCCTGCTGGAACTGTTCCGGCCAGTCACCCTGCAACACAACGTTTCGCACTCGCAATTCCCCGGCGGTCCGGCGGTAGGTGAATCCAAACCGTGCGTCATGTGGATGCCATGGAAAGTCACACTGTTGCTCACCATTAAGCACCAGTTGAAATCCGCTGCTGGTCCGGCGCAGTACAGCCTGATTCCAACCGGATTTGAGGGGCACACGGGATTCCGGCGGGGTCAGCCGTGTGTGTCTCCCGCCAAAGCCTTCCAGTTGCCGCCACCAGGCGGGCTCGCGGCAGCTCAGAAAGATACCGTCGGTATGCACCTCAAGGATCGAACTGCCGATGGCAGGATCTGCATGACAGTGGCCGGGCTGGTATTCGAATTCCCACGAAATCGTGTCACCGATGAACATGGGACGCTGGTAAACGAGGTGGCCGGACGGTGCGGCAACCTGCGGGAATCCGGGCAGCGGAGCCGTGCGCTGCAGGCTGCGTCGGCCAGTCAGAACTTCGCCCTGCAGTTGCCAGTCCGGCGACCCGGCTGGAGGTTGATCGGCCTGGGTTGCAGGATCAATTTGCAGAGCCGGCTGCGATTGCCCGCTCCCACGACTGCTCCAGCCACGCAGGTCACTCGGTTTTACCAGACTGATGCTGCGTGGGATCCGAGGCGAGCCTTCGACGCTTAACTGAGCCCATGTGGTCGGCCGCAGTGATTGAGACTGCAGGAAAAGCCACGGGCTGGATTCCCCCGCAGGTTTCAAAGACCACAGAGCATTTTCGTGCACCCGGTGTTGCATCTGCCGATCAGTCACCTCCAGCTCAGTGGCAATCAGCGACTCTGTGGCTGATGGCATCCAGCTCGATTGCCGCCGCTGTACAACAGCTGTGGAACATGACAGTAAAGTTGTCGTGCCCTGCCGATCCAGTGACAGTGTCAGGCCGGCGTAGCCAGGCAGAGTGACCGGGAGCTCAGACACTGCGGCACCACTGCGGATCCGAAACTCGCCGCTCAGAGGCCAGGGAAAGTGCCAGACAGCGGGCCGGCTGAATTCTTCGGCCACCACACGATTCTGCACGACACTTGTTGTGCCCAAGACAGGTCCGAGAGCCGCCTGTTCGGGAGTCTCATCTGTCAGCCAGTTTCCCAATCCGTAGCCTGAAGCATCGATCGCCGGTTGTTCCAGCAACTGCGTCAATACCTGCAGACCGCGGCGCGCCGCCGGATCTCCCTGTGTCGACCAATCCTGCCACAGAGTCTGCAGCCACTGCTGTTCGTGACACTCAATAGACGCCTGCGCAATCTCCTGCAGCAACTGATAACACGCACGTGATTTTCCCGGATTGTTCAGGAACGTTTCCGCTGTGACCTGCGGCTGCATGTCGCGCGTCAGCAGCCAGAGATCACTTTCCAGAACCATGCGGAACAATTGCCAGCGATTGTCTGCCGGCAGTGAATGAACGGCCTGCAAAGGCAGAAAATACGGCAGATCGGCGGCCGTCAGCGAACTGGTGTCGGTCTGCAATGTGCGGAACAGGGCAAATCGCCGCAAACCATCCGCAGGCAACTGGTGAACGAGGCAAAGCTGGCTGGTGATCAGATAGTGCTGTGTCAGCAGGCGAGTCGCCGGACTGCTGTCATCGTCGGCCGCAAACTGTTCGATCAGAAAATCTGACAGTCTCAAAAACTCGAGCATCGCTGCAGGAGATTCCAGTCGATGGGCCTCAGGGGCAGCCACAATGCAGGCGTCTCGCAGCAGACGCAGCAGCACAGCAGGCGCTCCGGTTCGGCTGGTCTCTTCGGCAAGTTTGCGAACCAGATTCAGACTGTACTGTTTCAGCAGGTCATTGCGTGACTGCAGGCCACACATTGCCATGTGGGCCAGTTGCAATCCGTGCTGCGGCAGCAGTGACCGCAAATCGGCACTTCCCAGCAGATCACGCAGCACATCCGCCTGCTCGCTCGGTTGATCGGCTACATGATTCAGCAGCCAAAGCAGAATCGTATGCTCGACCGTTGGCTGAGGGGATCCCTGACGCAGCAGCCGGATCCACTGTTGGTGCGCATCTGCGGTGACGGCAGCCCTCGCCGCGATGCAAGCCCCGCTGTTTTCCAGAACAAATGGATATCCAGGCCCCTTCAGAGATGATTGCAGCAGTGTAACCCGCGATCCATCGCTGCTGATCAACATCGGCTGCAGGACTTCGGCAATCTCCTGGGGAGCAATCCCGCCTGCCCGCCAGCGTCCCAGCAGTCTTTCCAGCAGAGGCACTGCCAGATCAGAAGTGGCGGTCTCAATTGACCTGAATCCAGCAACGTCCGGTTGCATCGCACCGGCCTGCTGCCACAGAACGGCTGCCTCGCGTGCCAACTGCAGGCTGGCCACAGTCTCGTTGCGGTCCATGGCCGTGACAGCCTTGGCCAGAAGTTGCCGAATCTGTTCCGGAGTGGCTGCTGGGTCGCTGGCGGCCTGCTGAGCCGGAGCAGCGGCTGCGACTGTGCCGTTTCCCGCACCCAGCATCAGGATACTCAGCCACAGTCCGCAGACCATCGTCATGCGGTGGCCTGTCTTAGAACAGCTCAGCAAGTGGCTGGCCTCCATCCACCACAAACTTTGGACGACCCTGATGGTCCGTGTACTGCACATCCTGTGGTACACCGAAATAGCGAAACAGAGTCGCTGCGAGGTCTGCCGGAGTCACCGGCCGCTCACGAATCGTGCCACCATCCTTCTCCGAGGCTCCGATCACCTGCCCGTGCCGCAACCCGCCACCAGCAAGGCACATCGACATGATATCGGTCCAGTGATTTCGCCCATCGGTGCTGTCCTGCGTCCCCATATTGGGTGTCCGACCAAACTCACCCATGGCGATCACCAGCACGTGGTCCAGCAGTCCGCGCTGCTCCAGATCCGAAACAAGAGTTGTCAGCAGGTGATCGAAGAGCGGCAGCAGTGGCCCCAGTCCCCTGCTGATACCACCGTAGGGCGGGATATTATCGCCATGAGTATCCCAGGTGCCGGAGGCCGTGTGGTAGCTGAGATCGAGTGTCACAAAGGCGGTACCCGCCTCAACAAGTCTGCGAGCAATCAGGGCCTGCTGGCACCACAGATGATTGCCGTACCGAGCCCGCACCTCAGGAGCTTCGCGTTCAAGATCAAACGCTGCCCGCGCACGGTCCCCCAGCAGCAGATCCACGGCCTGACGCTGGTAGGCCCCAAGCGCATCCATGGAGCCGTCCTGATCCAGTCCGGCTTTCAGCACGTCAAACTGCTGCAGCAGTGAAAGTCGATCGTGCAGACGCGACTGACTGAGTCCCGTGGGCATCTGGAACAGATCACCGCCTGCGACCTGCCCCGTATCCCGTCCCACATTGGTGTAGACCGGCAGAACCGTCGCTTTGTCGCAGATGAACGGGTCGTACTGCTTTCCCAGATAACCGGCAAAGGCCAGATGGGAGCGGGATTTCATGAACGCGGCATAGGCCGGCATCGCGGCATGATTTGAGCCGTGATGTTTGGCAATGACGGAGGCCAGTGCCGGGTAGCGGACAGCTTCCGGATTGACTCGAGGTTCCGCCGCCAGATTGGCCGTCTGAAAAACCATGTTGGGTTCATGATTGCTGTGACGCGCGTCCACGGAGCGGATGATGGTGAATCGATCCAGCATGGCTGCCTGCCGCGGCAGGTGTTCACAGATCACAACACCCGGCAGTTTCGTCTGCGTCACCCCGAAAGGCCCACGATTGATCCACGGACGCTCGGGCTTACTATCCCACGTGTCAATCTGGCTTGGGCCACCGGCCATCCAGAGCAGGATGACGCTTTTCCCTGTGGAGCTGCGCTGCCCGGCCGCCGCCATCGTGCTCTGACTTTGCAGCAGATGGGGCAGACTGAGCCCCGCCATACCCGCCATCCCGGCCTTCAGCATGGAACGCCGACTGTGCAGATACAGACCCTCTCTGGTGCGCCCCTGAAAACTGGCGAAGGCGTGACCACCGTGCTGGGCCACCGGGCAGGCTGCGTCAGTTTCGCGCGATTCCATCGGCAGTTGTCCAGTGCTGTCAGAGTGTCATTTGGGAGCCGTGGCGGAAAGGGAAATCGTGACGGTTGTCCACTGGGGCTGCTGCGCCTGCTGAATCTGCTGCTCGACTTCACGGATGAACGGATCAAATCGAGCGATGTCTGCGGCGTTGTTGCCCTGTTCATGTTTTCGGAAACCAAACAGATATGTCACATTCTGCGGCCGCCAGCGGTGAAAATACAGCTCGTTTTTCTTCAGAATCAATTGTCGCAGTGCCGAATAGCCCGAATCTGCAAACACGAGGGCTGTCGCAGGCTTTTCTGAACCCGCGACGGAAATCTGTGCAGCGATCGGCAGCGGCGACAGTGTCGCAGGCCTGACCTTCAAAGTGACCTGCCTGCGATCATCACTGAAATTGACGTCCGCGACTTCAACACCCTGCCCCTCAACCTGCCCCGACGGAACATTGATCTGCAGCACTGCCGGGTTCGCAGCGATCCCCAGCAGACGCTCGCGAATCACCAGCGCGGCACAGGCATAACCCTGCTCCGTCAGATGCATGCCGTTGTCCGCGAGGCCATCCAGTCCCTGACGGTCAGGATGCAGCACAGCGTTCACAGACTGCATACTGCTGTTGAAATCTGAGAACAGGTCCACGAACGGAAGCTGACGCGATTGAGCCACACTGCCTGCAGCCTCGCCAAACAGGCGAATCCGGGGATTGAACCGGGCCGGTGAAGGAATTGGTGGTTTCGCCGGGAATAACTGGTGCGGAGACACCACCACGCACGGTATTCCCGATGCCAGTAACTCGTCAATGAACTGACCAAACTGCCGACTGAACTGCTCGGGATTCATACCCGCCAGCAACGCCTCATTCTGACCATAGCACAGAATGGCTGCCGTAGGTTCCTCGGCGCGAATGTGCTCCACCATTCGCAGATATCCCACCGCAGGTGCATCAAAGATTCCGCGCGATTCAGCGAAAACTGTATCTGCACTCCAGCCAAGATTGCGAAACGTGACACGGCGATTCCCCAGCGTTCCCGCAAGGACCGATTCCAGATGCTCTGACAATTGAGCTCGCTCGACAAACGTTGCTCCGACCAGCACCACATGGTCCCCATCCTGAAACTCAAATGGCAGACTGCGACGGGCAGTTCGCTTCAGGGCTGGCGATTCCGTTTTTTCAGGAATCCGGACTGTGGCAGCCAGTGGCGGCGTCTGAGACACCGCTTTCAGTTCCTTCCAGTCGCGGTCGTTGAAGTCCGTCTGCTCCCAACCGACCGGCGGGGGCGCAGGTGCCTGTTTCCACGGGCCACCGACCACCTGCGACTGGCCACTGCGGACCAGCTTCAGCAGGACACCAAACGTCGCTCCGGCAGCCTCTCCCTGCACCTCGACCGCCACCATGTTACGACCTGGTCTTAACAGTGGCTGCACATCAAATACTCGGGCAGATACCTGACCGTCGGCTGCTGGAAACACATCGTACTTCAGCAGCCGCTGGCCGTTGACATACAGTGAGCAGCGGGAGTCCGAGGCGATGGCCAGTGTGGCTGCCTCAGGAACAGTTCCGGATCCGTCCACCGCCCAGCGACCCCACGCCGCCGACTTTCCTTCTGCTGCAGCGACGGAAAACCACTGAGCCTGCGAGGGATCGTGAGCCACCACAACGTTTGAATTGCTGGCACCGAATACAGCCAGCAGAAGAATGCAGAAGGATGTCACGGGGCGCATGATCAGAAATGTCCCGGCAGAGGTCTTCAGACGGTCAGGAAAGCACTGCCGCAGATTACGATATCCGTAACCTGCTGACCACTGAAGTTACCAATTTCTGACCGGTCAATGCACGGGATGCCGAAAACGCATCGCAAACAGTCCGCACAGCAACAGGCATGACCCGCCCGCTGGCAACACCCACCACCGCGATGTCAGGGGACCCGGAAAGACGGAAAAACCTGAATTCCGGCCCCTGTGAAGCTTTGCAGAGGTCAACAATTTCAGGTTCAGACTGGTCGCCTGCAAACGCTGCAGCAGATTCTGCAAAGAGACAATCGGTCGGAACGGCTTCCCCGGCAGATGATCGACACGCAACTGAAAAGGTTGCGAGGCCATCGCAAGGTCGGGTTGGCAGATCTGATTATGGATCCGAGAAAGCGCCGGATCCTGGAACCGTAACCCGGCACCCCGCGCTTCCAGATTGCGTATCGCGGAACAGACGCTATCCAGCACGCCCGGTACTGCCGGCAGATATCCACGCATAGTCGCATCCGCAGAGGACTGTCCCCACGCCCCGCCGGGGTGGCTGCGGAATTCAGCAGAGCAGCGATCGAGATAAACCTGCCGCAGCGGCGAACGGAATGCCGGATGCTGCAGATCAAAAATCACGTCTGGATCCCCGACCGAAACAACCGGATTGGACACCGAACCGCGATATCCAGAGCGAGGAATCAGCAGCAGGAAAGGCTGCATTTCGGTACCGACAACGGCAGAATTGGTCGATCGCTCGTCGAGGCCAGACGACGTCGACGCATCCGGTAATGGACCGCGTTCCTGGGGAGGCTGAGTGGCGTGCAGATTCTGATCCGCCTGAGACAGCCAGTCGTGGACGGTCTGCCGCTGCCGGAATTCGGCAGAAGTTCGTTCCGGCCTTCCCGACCAATCCTGAAAATCCCGCAAAATACTGCTGGTTTGCGGAGTTTCTGACCTGGTGTGGCCATCAGGTACTGCATCCAGAACATCGGCACGCAACGATGCCGACGTCAACAGCAGCAGAATGATGTGGAGCCTGGCAGCCATTTTTGCAGGGGATTTTCTGGTTGTCAGATGAGGTCGCGGACCGAATACAGCGTACACAACATGGTCATCAAACGTGGTAAAAACACCTCTCCCCCGTTGCACAAGATAGTCAGTCTGGGAAGTTTGGGCAATATGAGGTTGTTGAAAATGCGAGAATTGTGGTGTGATTTCCTGGACTTCTCGTGGATAGCATTGTGAGCGCGATCATGACTTGGATTCTGCCGGGTTCTGGTGAGCTGGCGGCACTCGCCGCAGCCGCGCTCTGGGCCTGCTCCAGCCTGTTCTACTCACGCGTGCGACTGACAGCGTGGCAAATCAACTTTGGCAAGAATGTGCTGGCCAGCGGTATCCTGCTGCTGCATCTGGGTTTCCAGGCCCTGCTGCTGCGGACATCACTGATCAGTGTGGATCAGCGTGCCGTGATCTGGCTGGTGCTCAGCAGTCTTACAGGCATCGTGATCGGCGATACCCTGTATTTCCGCAGTCTGCAGATTCTTGGCCCGCGACGGGCCCTGATCGTATCAACCACCAGTCCTCTGTTTGCTGCCGCGGCCGGCTGGCTGGTGTTGTCAGAGCCTTTGTCACTGACGGCTCTGGGCGGATTGTGCATGACGCTCTCCGGGGTGTTTCTGGTGGTGACCGACCGACCGGTTGCGGGCGAGACGGCCGGGCATTATCCGGCCAGTGTTCTGCGGGGAGTACTGGCGGGCCTGGGGGGTGCCCTCTGTAATGCATCGGGAGCAATGTTCAGTCACCTTGCCACATACACAACAGCATCCTCCAATGCTGAACAGACGTCAGCAGTAACATGTTCTCCGCTGGAGGCCACATTTGTTCGAGTGGGTTTTGCCGCAGTCCTTTCGGCGATCGTGTTGACGGCGACCGGGCGTCTGAAAGCCACTGCTCGTCCAGCGTTCGATCCGGTGATTCTGCGGACCTATCTGCCGGCGGTGATCTGCGGTCCATGGCTGGGAATCTGGATGAGCCAGATTGCTTACCGCGATTCACTACTGGCCGTCGCCAACACTTTGACCTGCACCAGTCCTGTTTTTGTGCTGCCTTTGGTGCGGATAGCCTTCGGCACACCGATATCCCTGCGAGCCTTCGCGGGGGCCATCATTTCGGTTGGGGGGATCTATCTGACGGTCGCCGGCAAATGACGACGCCTTGCTCATAGCCAACGGTTGCTCATGGCCGACGGTGCACAGTTGCAGTCACCCTGATCACCAGGCTAGAACTGCTGCCAATGCCGCCCATCGCAGACAGTTTTTCACCGTATTGAGAAGGCCAATCACAAATGTCTGTCGATTCACACGCCAACGTTTTACAGCCAGTAGCTGATCATGCCACGCATTCCCGACGCTCGCTGCTGGGCCGTCTGGCTGTGCTCGGTGCCGGCACCGCCGTATTCCAGCGAGCGCTGGCTGACGAGGTGACAAAAACGGGCAAACTGTCCGACGCACAGATCAGCCATGCGGAGTGGATTGCCGGGCTGACGTTATCTGAGGCTGATCGAGCAACGCTGATTCGATCTGGCGAAAGTCTGCTGACGGAGCTGCAGCAGTTGCGGGCGGTCAAACTGGAGCCCACTGTTTTGTCCAGTCTGCGGTTTGATCCTGAGATGGCTGATCCTGGAATTCGGGAACGCGCCGGTTCACCTGCTGCATGGCTGTCGCCAGCACCCGTGGAACCGGCGACCGAGGCTCTGGCTGCCGAAGTGACGGATACGAATCTCCCGTGGTTCCCCATTCGAACTCTGGCGGCTCTCCTGCGTTCCGGACGAGTGACGAGCGAGCGACTGGTGCAGCTTGCGTTATCACGGCTGAAGGCAGCCGATCCGCAGTTGCTGTGTGTTGTGACACTGCTGGAGGAATCAGCGCTGGCTGCAGCTCGACAGGCCGATGCGGAACTGAAATCCGGCCACGACCGTGGCTTGCTGCATGGGATTCCGTGGGGCGCCAAGGATCTGCTGGCCGTGGCCGGGACTCCAACGACCTGGGGTGCACCGCAGTACCGGGATCGCAGACTCGATCAGACCGCAACGGTTGCCGCAAAGCTGGCTGCAGCAGGAGCCGTGCTGGTGGCCAAGCTGACGACCGGAGCCCTTGCGATGGGTGACCAGTGGTTCGGCGGCAAAACTCGCAATCCATGGAACACCGAAGAAGGCTCCAGCGGTTCGTCAGCCGGATCTGCTTCAGCAGTCTCGGCCGGCCTCGTTCCATTTGCCATCGGCAGTGAGACTTTGGGCAGTATTGTTTCGCCCACCCGACGCTGTGGAGTCGCCGGACTGCGTCCGACTTTCGGTCGTATCTCGCGAGCCGGCTGCATGCCGTTGTCATGGTCCATGGACAAACTGGGGCCCATCGCCCGCACGGCAGACGATCTGGGAATCGTCCTCGCCGCCACCCACGGTGCTGACAGTGGTGACCCTTGTTCCGTGGATCGCTGGTTTGCCTGGCCGCAGCGGGCAGACCTGCAGCGTCTGCGTATCGGTCGCGTCACAAATTCGAAACTCCAGCCGCCCGAACAGGCCGCACTCGATCATCTGCGAGCCAGCGGGGCACAGATGGTCGACATCGAGCTGCCGCGATCGGATGCCGACGATGCCATCACGGTCATGCTGGAGGTGGAGGCCTGCGAAGTGTTTCGGGAGCTGAGCAATGCCGGTACCACCGAGGGGCTGAACGCATGGCCGCGGATTTTTCAGAAAGCCCGCTTTGTTTCCGCTGCCGATTACCTGCATGCTTCGCGACTGCGATTGCAGCTCATGCAGAAAATGGCTGCCCTGTTTCGCACAGTGGATGTGTACGTCGGAGGTGACGATCTGGTGATCACCAACCTGACAGGGCACCCCTGCGTGACCCTGCCGGTGCTGATGCAGGAGCAGCAGCCGGAACCTCGCGCAGTCTGCTGCACGATCACCGCCGGACTGTATGATGAGGCATCACTGCTGGCCGTCGCTGCGGTCATCGAAAAGCAGGCCGACGTGCTTAAACATCACCCAGGCCTGAAGAGTGCGCCGCTGGAAAAGAAATGACCGCCCCGCCCCGCACTGACAGCGGACCTTGCAGGTGCTGGCAGCAGCTTGAGGATCAACTCGAGTACGAGAACCGCTGCGCCGCGTACGAGCACGACCGAGGGCACGAGGTGCGCGAATCACCAGCCATCATGATTGGGGGCACTTCGTATCTTTTGCGGTTGCAACACACCCGCTCTGCCCTGCCCACCGCACCCCCATGCGATTGTCCGTGGCAGTCCGTGTTCCTCCGGTAAAAAAAACGGATCAACGCGAAATCCTGCGCGCAGTTGCAGATTGCATTGCCACGGGTGTTGACAGAGAGTGGTCGAGGCAGAGCTGACACGCCCACGAAAACAGGGTTTCCAACCTCAGGTTTTTCCCCCTCCTGGAGGGCGAAGCTCCTGCTGAGCCGAATAGTTCGTCAGGTCGCTGAATCCCACGGTTCGGCGGGAGCCTCGCCCTCCCAGGGGTTCGACGGCTCGCCTTTTAAAGGCCTCTCCAAGCGGTGTCTTTCGCGGTTAAAACACTGCTTCACACCGCGCACTGCATTTTCTGCTGACCCAAAAAACGTGGCTACTGAAAACTGAAAACTGAAAACTGAAAAACCTAGCCCGCCGGTTTCCAATCGATCAGTTGCAGTTCAACCCGATTCATCCCCTGGAACGTATTGATGTTCGGCTGAAAACTGATGTGCAGCGGACCGCCAACCTTCGCCATTTCCTCCGCCCATTCAGCCCGACCGAATGCGACCCCCCGCAGTACCGTGCCCTGCTGCCGGATGCGGACTGAAAGGTGTCGGGCACCCTCGCCCATTGTCTTCGGAGGCTCGGCCAGCTCGACGTGTGAGGCCATGAACCGTGGCGTGGGGTTGGCTGCCCCGAATGGACCAAGACGATCCAGCTCCGTTACGGCTCGCAGATTCACTTCCGACAGCAGCACTTCGGCGTCGATCCGCAGCTGAGTGTCCTCGGCCGTCGGATGAAAATGTTCGGCAGCCCACGCTGCCAGCGATTCTCGGAATGCTTCCACATTCCCTGCCTGCAGCTTCAGTCCGGCTGCCGCCTTGTGTCCGCCAAACTGCAGCAGATGGCCACGACAGGCGTCCAGAGCATCGTACAACTGAAAGCCGGCGAAGCTGCGTCCGGAACCTGTCCCGGTGCCGTCATCCTTCAGCGCGATCAGGATGGCAGGCTTGTCAAATTCCTCTGCCACTCGGCTGGCGACGATTCCGATAACCCCCGGATGCCATTCATGGTGTGCCAGTACCAGCGTTTTGTGCTGCTGCCATGCGGAATTCTCTTCCACCATATCCTTTGCCTGGCGCAGGATCCGTCGCTCCACTGTTTTGCGATTGTCGTTGAGCTGGTCCAGCCACGCTGCCAGTTGGCCTGCACGTTCAGGGTCTTCCGTCGTCAGCAGCTCCACCGCCAGTCGCGCCTGCCCCAGCCGTCCGGCCGCATTGATACGGGGGCCGATTCCAAAGGCAATGTCGTCGGCTCGCAGGGCTTCCTTATCAGCCAGTTTGGCCACCTGCAGCAGCGCCTTCAGGCCCGGACTGCCCATTCCCCGCAGCGACTGCAGTCCGTACCGCACAATCACTCGGTTCTCCGCCTGCAACGGTACGACGTCAGCTACCGTACCCACGGCAGCCAGCCCGACTGCGCTCTGCAGGAAGTCGCGCATTCTGGGAGACGCCTTTTTGCCGTCTCCCAGACGCTGGCAGATGGCCCACGCCACCTTGAAGGCGACGCCGGCACCGCACAGTTCACCAAACGGATATTCCGAACCCGGCAGTCGTGGATGCACCAGCACCGCGGCATCCGGCAACTGCTCTCCCAGAGTGTGGTGATCCGTGATGATCAGCTCCAGCCCCAGCTCCTTCGCCAGCGCCGCTTCCCTGACACTGGCGATGCCACAGTCGACAGACACCAGCAGCCGCTGCGGGTCTTCTTCGTGCAACTGACGAATCGCCGCCTGATTCAGGCCATAGCCCTCTTCCATCCGGCAGGGGATGTAGTAGTCCACACGGCCACCGCAGAGCTGCAGACAGTGCCAGAGAATGCTGGTTCCCGTGACACCGTCCACATCGTAGTCACCGTAGATGGTGATCCGACGCTTCTGCTGCAAAGCCCGAACAATCGCATCCGCAGCGGCCTCGACACCGGGCAACAGCGCCGGATCATTCAGATCGCTCAGTTTGGCATTCAGAAATGCTTTCGCCGCCTCAGCGTCAGACATGCCCCGGGCGATCAGGACCTGGGCCAGCAGCGGGGAAACCTGCAACTGGCCGGATAACCGCCGGATCATGGTGGCATCGTGAGGGTGGAAACTCCATTTTCTGGCCATGCTTTTGAAGCTCCGCAGGATTCGCAGTCTGTTCTCAGCCGGATGTCACGTCAGCCACGCCACCACCATCGGCGAGCGGTTCAATCACTGGTATTTCGCGAGTCGTCTGTTCGTGGATGGCTGCAGCAGAGGCATCCAGCTCCACCAGCAGCTCCGTTTCACCCAGCAGAATCTGATCACCGGTTTTCAGCACACACGTCCGAACTTCCTGCTGGTTCACGATCGTCAGATTGGTGGAATCCCTGTCCACGAGTTCGATTTCACCGCGAGCGTTCAGGCGAAATTCGGCATGCACCCGACTCATCTGCAGGTCGTGAATCACGATGTCCGATCGCGGACTGCGACCAATCGTTGCGGGCAGATCCGAGATCTCCAGCTCGATCTGCCCGTCGGTAAACAACGCCGATTTCAACCGCAGCCGTGTCATCAGACCGCAGCCCCTGCCGGATGCCACCGGCTGGCGAGCCAGGCCGAGACGCTCACTGGCCACCTTCTGTGCGCTTCGACCACCATGGCAGGCCAACACCACCGTCCATCGTCAAAGTTGACCCGGTCATGTAGGCGGCTTCATCGCTGAGTGTAAAACAGACGCCGTGAGCCATTTCTTCGGAGGTTCCCAGACGCTTCATCGGTAACCCGGCGGCACCCGTTGACAACTGATCCTCAGTGAAAAACTTCCGTTCTCCTGGCGTGTCAATCCAGCCGGGATGGAACACATTCACGCGAATGCCCTCGCGCACAAGTTCAATGGCAGCGGTGCGAGCCATATGATCGATCGCGGCCTTCGCCATGTTGTACGCCATGGCAGTCGGAAACGGAATGATGGCGTGCGGTGAACTGATCACCGTGATCCGTCCCCGGGATTCCTGCTTCAGCATCTGCTGGGCCGCAGCACGTACACCGTACATGGCCCCCCACATGCTGACTTCAATCGTCCGGCGAAATCCATCCATCTTCGCGTTGACCATCAGTTCCCGGTCACTGTAGACGGCGTTGGATACAAACAGGTCCAGACTGCCGAATTCCGCGACCACCTTTGCCACCATGGCTTCAACGGCGGACTGATCGGACACGTCACAGACCGCCACATACGATTTTCGACCGAGACTGCGGATTTCCGCCGCGACTTCCTCAGCCTGAGCTTTGCTGCCGCTGCAGTTGACTACGACGTTGGCACCACCTTTAGCCAGTGCCACGGCCACCGCTCGGCCAATACCCTTCGATGAACCTGTTACCAGTGCGTTTTTGCCTGCAAAACTGTACTGAACCACGAGTGACCTGCTCCCTGAGACTGTATCTCTGATTGGTACCGACAAACCGCCCGTCCCATACCCCGGATTCTCGCAATCACTTCCGAATCAGTCAAAGCAGTCCGCTGAAATCCCGCTGGTCCGGCAGACGGATGCCGGCAAAATCCGATGAAAACCGCTCGATCGCTGACCGAATTTCCTTGACAATTGCAGCGACTTCCGATCCACGCGGCCTTTTTTGTGATTTTGACCTCGCATATCTCCCGATTTCACCGTATGAATTCGCAAGTGCGGGAATAGCGATTCCGTTTCTCCTGCAATCCAGTGTGAATGCGCAGGGTCTGTCAGGGATTTCAGCGTGAGCGTCTCTTCTCTCAGTCAGACATCGCAGGGCCAGCGGTCTTCCGCTGCGAACTGCCTGTTGGCTGCAGGAAAAGCTGTTACGACTCTGGTTTTCAGGCTCTTGCTGCTCTGCGCTTGCGTTTGGTCGGTCTCGCAGGAATCTCGCGCCGACACGTGCGGTCATTATCTGTTCCGCAATGGAGTGCCGGTTGGTGTCACCGCACCCAAAGTCACTCTGCCCCTGCAGATGACTCCAGCCGAACATCCGCCACTGGCACCGCAGGCACCGCCCTGCAACGGTCCCGGTTGTCGCCGGCAGTCTGTGCCTTTGGCTCCCCCGGCAACACCGGGAACGCGGTTGCTGCAATCAGATCCCGCGGTACTGCTGCAGGCGTTGCTGCAGGCTCCGCGGCCAGCCAGCCTGTTGCCTGTGCCCCGCTCTGAAAGCGGCGCAGTGGATCGCAGCAGCGACATTTTCCGTCCGCCAACCGTGTGACTCCGCAGCGGGCGCCGGCATAGCGCCCATTCCCCGCCGAGCAAGGCGGTATTTGTCCTGCGCAGTCGCTGCAGGCAGGCCAATCCGTCCTGCCGCAACCAGCGTTCTGACGCAGGGCCGTCCCGCACCGCCACACCAGTCGCAGCAGCTTGCTGCCCTGTGAACGTGAGTGCCGGCGACTCCGACACCGCAACGAATTTTCGTTCGCGGCACCCATTGCCGTGCAAACCGCATTCCTGCGGGCCCGTTCCGCGCCCGTCCAACACATCTCTGTTGTCTTTATTCGCTTCAGTCTTCAGGAGCACTGTCATGTTTCCACGTCGATCCCGCAGGGGATTTACTCTGATCGAGCTGTTGGTGGTGATCGCGATCATCGCCATCCTCGTGGCGCTGCTGTTGCCCGCGGTCCAGCAGGCTCGCGAAGCGGCTCGCCGCACACAATGCAAAAACAATCTGAAACAGCTGGGACTTGCCATGCACAATTACCACGATGTGCACAGTTGCGTCCCGATTGCTGACGTCGACGGAACCGTCAATCCGGTCTCCGCTCATGCACGCCTGCTGCCGTACATCGAGCAGACGAACCTGTACAACGAGGTGAATTTCAATGTTCCGTACGACCATGCACTGAACACAGTGCCGCGGATGACAGAGCTGCCGGCATTTCGCTGCCCATCCGACCCGACTCCCCTGCCCGCTTCCATCGGCGGACGCAACAACTACTACTGGAATGCCGGTTCCGGGATCGTGATGTACTCCAGCGGTGCTGCCGGTCAGCCCGCTGCAAACGGTATTGTCTTTCACAACCAGCGAATTCGCTTCAATGACATCACGGATGGCCTGAGCAATACGGCTGGAATGAGCGAAAAGCTGACGGGCGACGGATCGAACGGGATTTCAACTCCCCGCATCGACACCTATCGCCCGGGCACCTATCCGAATACGCCGGACGAAGCCGTCACCCAGTGCAACGCGGCCAACGTGAATGATCTGGCACAGCAGGGATATTCGAACGTCGGTGGCCCGTGGCTGCAGCAGTACCACTCTACGAATCAGTACAACCATGTGCTGCCGCCGAATGGTCGTTCCTGCATGTTCCCGCCGGGACGTATTGCCACGACATCCAACAGCCGCCATACGGGTGGCGTGCAGACGCTGCTGTGCGACGGCTCGGTGCGATTCGTATCCGAAAACGTCGACCTGCGAACATGGCGGTCTGTGGGAAGTATTGGCGGAGGCGAGATCAATGGCGAGTTCTGAAGGTCGTCGTTGCGGTCTCGGTGTACTGGTTGCATCGCTGCTGTGGATCAGTGGCTGCGGCAGCGGTGAAACAGCACCGCATCCGCTGGACCCGGAGGCTGCTCGTGCTGCCGTGCAGAAAGCTCTGCTTGCGTGGCAGGAAGGACGCAAGCCGGCTGACCTGAAGCCTGAGATCGTTATCGGCGACACGGCGTGGGAACAGGGGCGGAAGCTGGTGGCCTTCGAGGTGGTCACTTCGGAAGAAACCACAGACGGTTCCAACCTGCATATTCGTGTGCGGCGAACTTTTGAGAACAACGGTGCCCGGATTGAATCCAAAGTCACGTGGATCGTGGGCACACATCCGGTGATCACGATTTTCCCGCAATAGGAGCTATTTTTGTGAAACACAAAACGGTCCGGCTGTTGGCAGTGGTGTTATTGGCGGGACTGGGATGGTCCCCGGGGCAGGCTGAAGATCCGGCACTGACTCGCCCGGAGATGAAGGCACGGCTGGAGGCACTGAAGGGACGCACGTCGCGAATTCCGCTGCCCCCGCCGACTGCCGAGGAACTGGCTTCCGGAAAGTCACTGGTGAACAATGGGCGACTTCGCAGCCTGTATCTGCCCCCGTCGTGGAACTCGTGGCTGATTCCCGGCTGGGGCGGTTCCCGGAATGTTCGCGGAGGCACCGCGGCCGCGCTCAGCACACTGCAACAGCAGCCGGACTACGCATTCAAGACTCGCGTCTTCTGGGTCGTGTCGCGCACCAACGATTGTCAGTACTGCCTTGGACACCAGGAACTGAAGCTGAAGCGCGCGGGAATGACGGACAGCCAGATAGCCGCTCTGGATGTGCAGTGGGATCTGTTTCCGGCAGCGGAACAGGCGGCCATGCGGGCAGCTCGCAAACTGACAATCGCGCCGCACCGCTTTGGCAAGGCAGAGCTGCAGGATCTGCTTGGTTACTTTGATGATGCGAGGGCCATTGACCTGCTGTACACAATTGCTCGTTATAACGCTGTCAACCGGTGGACTTCGGCCACCGGCATTCCGCAGGACCAGCAATTCGGCAGCGAAGAGAACAGCGAACTGGACACTCCGACCGCCGAGGAATGGTCTGACCGCCAGTCCGCAGTGGCGCCACTGGATGTGGAGCAGCGTCCGGATTGGGAGCCTCAGGCGGTGTTTGAGGAACGCCTGCAGGAGGCTCGGCGACGCCAGTCTCCACTGGCCCTGCCAGCGATCGAAACCGCCACCGTGGTTCTGGCAAAGGATACTCCGGCAGTCATCCCACCGCAGTGGTTTCGAGCCATCAGTGGTTTGCCTGTGGCGGTGGATGCCTGGGCTCAGCGACAGGCACTGCTGCGTGAAGGACGATCACCGCAGCAGCTGCGACTGCTGATTTCCTGGATCACCGCCAGAGAGAATCGCGCGTGGTATGCGGCAGCCCACGCGCGGGTACGACTGCTGGCCAGCGGATTTCCCGCGGAATCACTGGAGAGCTTTGATGAACTGCTGCAGGCTGTGCCCGCCGAGCAGCAAATCGCCCTGCGATTTGCCCGACTGCTGACCAGTCACCCACAGCAGGTGGCTGATGCTGACGTGGCGGCCCTGCGGGAACATTTCAGCGACCATGAAGTCGCCGAGATTATTCATGTGACCGCGGACGCCAATGCCTTCGATCGTCTGACAGAATCGCTGCAGTTGCAGCTTGAGTTCTGACCGTCGGTGCTGCCGAACAATTCGGCAGGCAGTTGAGTACGCCGAGCACTGTCGATACAGTCACAGCAGGAGGGTGTGAGTTCCGGAGACCCTACGTGGTCAGGCGATCGCCGTCATTCCCAACCCCGTAGCCCGGGCTTCAGCCCGGTAACACCCCAACCCCGTAGCGACAAGGAACAGCAGATGAAAGTGCCATGTTTGAACAAGAATCACCTTGAGTCGACGGACAACCCGCGGCACCCCCACACACCTTTGGACTTTGGGCGAAATTGCAGATTGTGAGTCCAATAAATGCAGTCCTTGCTGAGCAACTCAAACGTGACCCTCGTGTCGTTCTCGCAGTAGGACGCGAGCTCCTCCCACCGTCCCTCTCTGGCCATGACTATGGCCTGCTGACCCGTGGACGTCTTGGGCTCCACCCCGTTGAGGCGGAGGATGTCGCTGAGCTTCGCGCACGCGTCGAATCCCAGTAGGGCGCGGGCGGCATACAGGGGGTCCACCAGTTTCAGCATCCATCGCCCCACGTCCTGGTTCGTGAAGTTGAATTCGCGCTGGAGGAAAGGGATGTCGAAGGTCGCGCCATTGAACGCGTAGATGGTCGAGGCCGCGTCCAACTGATACTGTATGTGCTCTTTGTAGTTGTCCCTGTCGGCGTCCTGCTTCAGGGTCCATATCCACGACCAACCCTCCCCCGCGATCGCCACGCACGTGATGCGGTCCTGCGGGCCCAATCCAGTCGTCTCGATGTCGAGCGCGCACGCGTCCATTGCTCTGTGACGTGTTCCGCTCGCGCAATCACAAATTTGGAATTGGATTTATTTCTACATAAAATGCGTTATTTCCGATGAAAAACTCGTGGTAGTTGCACTCCGTGTCCGCGTCGCTGAGGTAGTCTGCCTCGCGCATGTCTTCC
>CAITYU010000128.1 GCA_903896675.1 uncultured Planctomycetaceae bacterium | reverse complement strand
TCCGTTGCTGCCGCTGACTGCGTCCAGTTGACCGGCGGTCAGATTCAGGTCCTGTCCGGGAAGTCTGCCGCCAAGACCTGAGCCGGCTCGCAGCCAGATCGCACCTGCGGTGGCGAGGTTGACAGCCTCGTCCGGCGTCACCTCAGTGATTGCTCCGGTGTTTCCGGTCAGTGTGAGCGTGCCGAGCTGGCTGATGATGCTGGCGATCTGCAGATCATCGTCTGCAGTGATGGTGATGTCGCCGTTCACGGAGGTAATGCTGGCGGTGGCATGCATCAGCACGCTGCCGCTGTCTGCGTTGAGCAGCACAGTCCCGTCGCCAGCGGTGCTGACGCGGGCCGTGGACAGCAGTTGTATTCGGTCACTGGCGATCAGGCGGATGTTGCCGTGACTGGCTGCTGAGATGTCGCTGGCAATGATCAGATCGCCACTGTTGACGAAGACGTCGATATTGCCACGGGGGCCACCCGTACGCAGGCCGGAGCCGACGATTCTCAGTGGGCCGATGGAATTCAGTTGCAGGCTGCTGCTATGCAGAGTGGCTTCGAGGCTGCCGACATCCACCGTCAGGCTGGCGACGTAGTGCGGGTCAATGGTTCCTGCGAACAGCGAAGCGAATCCCCTCGTACTGATGTGTGCTGAGTTCTGCAGTGAGACGCCCTCAAGGCGTCCATCGGAATTGGACACGGCGGCTCTTATCAGCAGGTTTCCGTCGATGCTCTGAACACGATGCAGAGTCACGCTGGCGGCAGCTGTGAGTGTGATGTTGCCGTGTGCGGTCGAGACCAGCGTGTCGCTTCCCAGAGTGAGGCTGCCGAAGTTGAGTGAAGTGTCTCCCGCTGGTCGTACGCCGGCCTGCAGTGTCAGATTCCCACTGCCGGTGGTACTGATTGCGACCACAGGCAGCACTCGGAGGTGATCGCCGGACTGTATTTCGATGTGGCCCCCACTGGCATTGACCACTGATGATTCCACGGTGACCGCTCTGCGGCTGGTGAATTGAATATCGCCGGGCGACAGAGGACTGTTGGCGGTGATCTGCAGGCCGGAGATTCCATCGACGTCAGAGATGAAGGTCTCCACATCAGACTTCAGGAATATTCCGCCGGAATCGCTGACGGCTGCCAGTCGCGGGCTGAAGCCACCCAGTTCAATGCCGTTTGTGGAAGTGCCGATACCGTCGCGAGACTGCAGGGCAAGGCTGCTGGCTTCGAGGTCATTATCGCTGTCATCTGCAAGTTCCAGGATGGATGACGCGGAGTTGATACTGAGCGTTTCGGGAGTTCGGACCCGACCAATGCGGACGGTCCCGGAGTCGAGTGTGGCAAGACTCATGCTGCCGGAATTCTGCTGGCGGGCAAGTATGACCGTGAGATCGCCCGCGATGGCAGTCAGGCTGATACTGCCGTCGACGGTGAGCACATCTTCGAACACGGCGTTGCCCTGCCCGGTCACCATGATTGCACCCTCGCGGGTTGCGAGGCGTGTGAATCGACCATCGCGTGAGTTGTGCAGCTGAATGGCGCCGTCTGTGGATTCTGCTGCGATCTGCGCAGCGGTCAGTTGCAGCGGCGACTGCTCACCGATGCCGGTTCCGGCAGTCAGTACGATGTCCGAAGCAAGCAGTGGTCCACTGCCTGAAATTGCGCCACCGGAGGCCTCAATCCGGATCTGTTCGCCGGCTTCAAGTCGTCCCTCAAGCAACTGGTCACCGATGATCGAACCGGACGAGAGCTGAATTGTGCCGGTG
>CAITYU010000127.1 GCA_903896675.1 uncultured Planctomycetaceae bacterium | reverse complement strand
CTGCTGGCGGCCAGATGTGCTGCCTGCCATGGAGCCCTGCGGCAATCCGCCGGACTGCGACTGGATCACGGTCTGGGAATTCACCGGGGCGGTGACTCCGGTGCTGCCATTCGTCCCGCAGATTCCGCCGGCAGTCCACTTCTGCACCGAGTCCGCTCGGACGATCCCCAACTGCGTATGCCCCCCGCGGGCGAAGGCGAACACCTCACCGCTCAACAGATCAGTCTGCTGGAACAGTGGATCGCCGCAGGTGCCGGGTTCCCGGCCGATGAGGCAGTTCCGGCCAGCCCCGCGGAGTGGTGGTCCGTGCTCCCGGTCACCCGTCCGACACCGCCGCAGGTCGCAAACGCCTGGGCCCGCAATCCCATCGATGCTTTCACGGCCTCCGCTCGCGAAGCCAGACAGCTTCCTGCGGCCGCTGAAGCCAGCCCGCCCGTACTGCTGCGGCGACTCTATCTGGACCTGCTCGGTATTCCACCAACTTCCGCCGAACTTTCTGCGTGGCTCAGCGATCCCGCACCTGATCGATTCGAACGCAAAGTGGATGAACTGCTGGCCCGTCCGGAGTACGGGCAGCGCTGGGGACGACACTGGATGGATGTCTGGCGATACAGCGACTGGTACGGCAGTCGGGGTATCAACGAA
This sequence comes from uncultured Planctomycetaceae bacterium, assembly GCA_903896675.1. Lineage (GTDB taxonomy): Bacteria > Planctomycetota > Planctomycetia > Planctomycetales > Planctomycetaceae > SXXK01. The sequence goes on along the minus strand of CAITYU010000127.1, from coordinate 2,910 downwards.
ATTCGTTACAGCCAGCGGCACATCTGGCGCTGGCGTGACTGGATCGTCGATTCACTCAATGCCGACAAACCCTACGACCGGATGCTGCAGGAAATGCTGGCTGCCGACGAGCTGGCGCCCGCCGATCCCGCCGCGCTTCGCGCCACCGGTTTCCTGGGTCGCAACTGGTACAAGTTCGATCGCAATGTCTGGATGTTTGACGCCGTGGAACAGACGGCACAGGCCTTCCTCGGCGTCACTCTGCGTTGCGCCCGCTGCCACGATCACAAATTCGACCCGCTGTCACAGCGAGAATACTATCAGTTTCGAGCCTTTTTTGAGCCCCACGACGTGCGGACTGATCCGCTGTCCGGCAACCTGTCGACCGAAAAGGATGCCACACTGGGCGACGTTCTCCGCGAAGGGGTTTCACGGGTTTACGACCGCGAGCTGGATGCGGCCACATGGGTCTTTCAGCGCGGTGACAATCGCTACCCCGAAAAAGATGCTCCCGTGACACCCGCCGTCCCCGCCTTTCTGGGCGGTACGGTCAGCGTGCAGCCCGTCACCCTGCCCGTCACCGCGTGGTACCCGCACCTGCGTCCCGAAGTGACCGCCGGCCTGCTGGCTTCTGCCGATCAGGCCATCAGCAGTGCCGAACAAGCCCTGCAGCAGGCTCATGAAAAGCAGTCGGCAGCCGCTCAGGCGGTCGCAGAACGCCAGCAACGGGCTGCCGCTGACGCAGCCGAACCGGACGACACTGCTGCCGCAGAGCCGGATGCTGCACCGGTACTTCATGATGACTTCCATGAACAGACCGCGACATGGCAGGTGGTATCCGGTGACTGGCGCTGGCAGGACGGTGTGCTGCGGGCGCCCACCGTTTCCAGCTTCGCAACTCTTGTTGCGCAACCCGTACTGCCGCGCAACTGCCGCATCCTGGTTCGCTATCGCACGCTGCAGCCCGGCACTTATCGCTCAGTCGGGTTCAGCTTCGACTATGTCGATCAGGGCCACTCCCAGGATGTCTACACAGCCACCGGTGATGACTCCCAGACCATTCAGGCATTTCATCGCAGTCAGGGGCAACAGCAGTACCCTGCCGCTGGAATCGTCAAAACACCTCTGCAGGTCGGTCAGGTCGTTACCGTTGAAGCCATCGTGCAGGAACAGCAATTGACGCTGCTGCTGAACGGTCAGCAGAAGCTTGCTTACACCATGCCACTGGCCCGCCGCGACGGACAACTCGCACTGTGGGTGCATCAGGGCAGTGCCGAATTCCTCGAGGTGCAGGTGCGTCCACTGATTCCCTCGCTTGCAGATCTGCAGATGGCAGCCAGTCAGGCGACCAGTGCCACCAAAGTTGCAGCAGCGGAAGTCGCAGCGGCCCGGGCCGCGCGCGAATCACTGGCCTGCCGCATCGCTGCGGAACAGGCCCGCTGCGGAATTGCCCTCAATCCGCAGGCACAGCCATTGGCTGCCGCAGCGGCTCGCGCCGAAAAACTGGCCGGAATCGCCCGCTCAAAGGTGGAACTGACTGCTGCCACAGACCCGGCAAAAATCAGCGAACTGGAAGCAGCCATCGCAAAGCTGCAGCAGGAAGCCGAAAGCGGCAGCCAGCAGTATTCCCCGCTGGGCCCCACTTTCCCGCAGACGTCCACCGGACGCAGACTGGCCCTTGCTCAGTGGATCACCAGCCCCGGCAATCCCAGAACAGCACGGATTGCCGTGAATCACATCTGGCTCAGACACTTCGGTGAAGCACTTGTGCCCACAGTGTCCAACTTCGGGATGAACGGAGCCCGGCCATCACATCCCGAGCTGCTGGACTGGCTGGCCACAGAACTGCAGCAGAACGGCTGGCGGATGAAGCCACTGCACCGCATGATTGTCTGCTCAGCCACCTGGCGTCAGGCTTCTGTTAACCCCGAAACTGCCACTGCTGATCCCGACAACCGCTGGCTGACGCGGATGCATCCAAAGCGTATGGAGGCGGAGACCGTGCGTGATTCTCTGCTGCATGCCGCTGGATTGCTGGACCTGCAGCCCGGAGGACCGGAAATCCCTGAAGGCGAAGTGCAGACAGTCCTGAGACGCAGTCTGTACTTCCGCAACACACCCAACGAAAAAGCCGGTCTGCTGGAAACCTTCGATGCCCCCAATCCCAATGAATGCTACCGACGCCAGTCCAGTGTCGTGCCCCAGCAGGCCCTCGCTCTGATGAACAGCGGGCTGGCTCTGGATGCTGCCAGACATCTGGCCGGCAACCTGACGGACACCGCTGCCCGGTCAGAGGCGGCTGACCGCGACCACCAGTTCATCCGACTGGCCTTTGAAACCATCCTGTCACGCGCACCCACTGCTCTCGAAAGCCACGCCTGCCTTGAATTTCTGCAGCAGTTGCCGGACGAACTGCAGAATTCCGCAGCTCAGGCATTCCCCCCCGGTCCCTGGACCGCCCAGCGACCACCGGCAACAGATCCGGCACAGCGTGCTCGCGAAAACCTGATCATCGTTCTTTTCAGTCACAATGATTTTGTCACGATTCGCTGACGGACTGCACTCACCATGACTCCACGATCAGCTGCCATGACACAAACACTCCGGCATCAGCGGACCCGTCGCACCAGCCTCGCCGACATCGGTATGGGAGTTACCGGTATGGCGATTGGCAGCCTGCTGGCCGGTGACGGAATCACCCGCACGCTGGCCTCTGATGCCGGCATTCCGAAACCAGCGCGAGCCCGCAGTGTGATCTGGTACTTCATGCTGGGTGGCACCAGTCACCTAGAAAGCTTTGACTACAAGCCCGCCATCAATCGATACGCCGGACTGACAGTCGATGAATCACCGTACCGATCCACGGTTCTCGACTCACCATACTACCGCAAAAATGTGCGCGACTTTGCCGGTACGCCGCGAGCCCTGATG
>CAITYU010000126.1 GCA_903896675.1 uncultured Planctomycetaceae bacterium | reverse complement strand
GTGCAGTTGAGCATCCCGCTGTTCATCTATTTCAACGGTCTGTCCTTTTTTGCCAGGTCGCTTTACTTTCCTCACATCACGCTGCTCACATTCACCACGGTCGTGGTATGCCTGATTGCCAGCCTGCAGACACAGCGAGTCACCTCGCTCGGCAGGAATGTGCTGCTGTGCAAAAGGACGGAATCGCTGCCGGAGACAACCGGCGAGACACAGCAGACCACAGCCTGCATGCCACCCCTGCCGCAACTGTCCATCGCAGCCGCAGTCCACGGATTTTCAGCGGTCGCCGGACTGCAGGAATTCAAACACGTACTGCCCCTCGTGCAGAAAAGCCTGCCCCTCAACCAACCGTCAACCGCTGACAGCAGTGCCGCTTGCGGCGGAGGCTGCGGCACAGCCGGTGGCTGTTCAGGCTGCGGCGGGTGTGGCGGCTGTGGTGGATGCGGCGGCTGATCGCTGCTCTTCGGATCAACGCAGAATCCTGTGCGCAGCTTCAGATTGCCTTGCCACGGCTGTTGACCCCTTCGGGAGGGCAAAGCTCCTGCTGAGCCGAATCCCTGTCAGTCCGCTGGATCGTCCGGCTCGGCGGGAGCCTCGCCCTCCCGAGGTTTACCGGCTCGCCTCTGGATGACTCTGTACGCGGTGTCTTTCGTGGTCAAAATACTTCTTTACACCGCGCACTTCATTCTGCGTTGAGCCTGCTATTCGGGCTTCCTGTCCGCGTTTGGAGCTCGCAGTTCGGTCGCCAGAAATGCCACCGAACGCTGGATCGCCTCACGATTCATCGCCGCTTCAATGTGCCCGGCACCCTCAATCCGATAAACCTCAGATCGCACCCCCGCTCCACGCAGTGCCGTGTGACACGTCATACTCCAGATCAGCGGAACCAGTTTGTCATCAGTGCCGTTGAAGAAGAAAAACGGCGGATCTTTTTCGTCGACAAATGCCGTCGGCGAAGCCGCTTCGAACTTCTCTGGAACGGCCTTCTGATCTCCACCCATCCAGTACTCCGCCCACTTGCCCCCGTCCGGCATCAGCCGAAACTCCGTCGGTGCACCACCCGCAACAATGGCCTGCAGACGAGTATCCAGTTTTTCGGGATCCTCTTCGGCAGGTTTCCCGGTCGTACCCAGCAGGGCCGCCAGATGACCGCCCGCAGACTAACCAATCGCACCCACACGCGCAGCGTCCACCCTGTATTCCGCCGCATTCCTCCGCACCCACCGCACCGCAGCTCGACAGTCGTCAATCTGAGCCGGAAACTTGTGGTCAGGAGCCAGTCGGTAGTCGATCGCAAAACACGCCATACCGCGCTTCGCCAGCGAATCCGCATAACCCCGCAACTGCCGGCGATTGCCCGATCGCCAAGCCCCGCCATGGATCACAATCACCGCCGGAACAGGACCCTCCACCTGCGGCAAAAAAGCGTCCAGCAGCAGCTCACGCTCACCCACCCGACAATACACCACGTCCTCACGCAACTGTACCGAAAACTCAGGCAACTCTGCAGGCTCTGCAGGCTCTGCAGGCTTCTCACCCGAGACCTCGTCGTGACAAACTGCCTCCGCAGCACCGCACAGCGGCAGCAGACACAGCACACAGAATCGCAGCACAGCGACCAGAAACACGTGTCTTGACCGAGACATACCCGCACCCCTGAACCAGATGTCACCTGAACATTCCACAGGAATTCCGTACCTCACGGAGCACGGCCGTTCATCAGCATACCATCTGCGACGACACGAGTGTACTGCCGATCGCCGTCTCAAATGAACGCATTCCGCCAGTCAGGCAGCAGCAGTCGTGCGACGGTGAAGCGAATCCTCGCAGGAGCCACACATGGCGGTGCGGACAAAAAGGTAGCCCGGGCATTCCTGGCGCCAGGGACAAAAACCGTAGCCTGGGCTTTAGCCCGGGCCCGAACTTCTCGTCATCCTTGAAATTCCCGGTGTTTTTCAGGGTACGGGGCCGAGCAGGAATGCTCGGGCTACCTTTTACGCGGTTTTCAGAGACCACGGCAAACGCACGCGGAACAGCTTCGCGCACCCAAACTGCAGCGATGCTGCTGCTGTGGCCAAAGTTTGCTCTGCAGGCAACGCGTCAGGCAAGCACGTCGGGCTGACAGGCAGACAAACAAGTTAACCCGGCCAGGACTCGAACCTGGAAAAGCAGAACCAAAATCTGCTGTGTTGCCGATTACACCACCGGGTTACGAAATCACATGCCACCGCGTCAGTCGTTCCGCAGACGCATCCCGTTTTCCTTCAGCTTCTCACGAATCTCGTTCAATGAGGTTACGCCGAAGTTGCGACTGGCCAGCAGCTCGTCAGGAGTCCTTTGACAAAGCTGACCAACCGTTTGAATGTTCAGACGAGACATGCACTTGCGAGACCGCACGGACAGATTCAGATCCGTCACCAGCTTGTTCATCATCGCCTGCTCCTCAGGAGACAGGCTCTGATCAACAATGTGCTCGCGCGAATGAATCTTGTGCAGATTCTGACCAATTCGCAGTCCATGAGCCTGCAACAGCTCGCGAATCTCCATCAGCGACGTTTCGCCAAAGTTCTTCCCTGCCAGCAGCTCCTGCTCACTGACCTCGGTCAGATCACCCAGCGTGATGATATTCATCGCCTGCAGACAGTTGCGGCTGCGGACGGACAGCTCGAAGTCCGTGACAGGACGCCCCAGCAGCTGCTTCATGCGAGCTTCCTGCTTCGCATGGTCTTCGTCGTAGTACATTCCCTGAGTCGCCTCGATGTCCTTCAGGTACAGCTCGGCAAACTGATTGTTCGGATCGTACTCACGCACACGACGGAAACAGAACGCTGCCGCCTGATAGTTCTCACGGTCCTCGTACAACAAACCCAGATTCAACAACGCTCCGATATAGAACGGCGGACGCGACAGAGATCGCTCGTACAAACGTACGGCCTCCTCGTCGTTGCCCCGCAGAGCATTCTCGGCCGCCAGCCAGAACAGAGCCCGCGAATGATGCGGATCCATGTCCACCGCACGCTCGAAGTATTCCACCGCAGTCAGCGAATCACCACGGTCCGCCCAGATGCAGCCCATCTGAAACGAATACTCAGCACGGCTGGCAGCAGATGCCGCCACACTGCGTAACAGCTTCTCAGCCTCGTCCACTCGACCAGCCGCCCGAATCGCACCCGCTCGACGCAACGCACAACCCACCGGGTCAACACCCAGGCGGGAAGCCGCTTCAAATCGAGCCGCAGCTTCGTCCGGTCGACCAAGTGATGTCAGACACTGGCCATGAGCAAACAAGGCCACACCGTCCGAATTGACCGCCGCCAGCAGACGATCGGCCTGCGACTGACGCGACAAAACGTAGGCGC
>CAITYU010000125.1 GCA_903896675.1 uncultured Planctomycetaceae bacterium | reverse complement strand
TGCCGGGAGGCCTCACTGTGCCTCCCGGCTTTTTTATTCCACCTGCTCCGCTCAGGAAAACCATCCCATGAAACGCCTCATGACCCTTCTGCTCGCCACTGTTGCGGGCTGCAGTCAGAATGTCCCCGTGGGCACCAACCCCGAACCCGTGAATGTGTCCGTCAACGTCACGGTCGCCGGAGCCCCCGTGGACGGACTGAAATTCAACTTCCAGCCCATCGGTGACGGACTGCCGGCCGTTCTCGACATCAAAAACGGCTCAGCCAGCGCCCCTGTCACCCCGGGCAGCTACACGTGGTACATCTCCGGGTCTGAAAAGGATCTGGCAGACCGAAAGATTCCAGAACAGTACCACGAAGGAGCCATGGATCGCAAAGTTGACATCAAGGGCGGCGAAACCATCGACGCCAAACTGGATTGACAACCCCTCCCACCTCGCGAGGGCAAGGCTCCAGCCAAGCCGACAAACCCCCTCGCGAGGGCAAGGCTCCCGCCGAGCCCCAAAACCAACTCGGGAACGCAAGACTCCAGCCAAGCCGCAAACCCCCTCGGGAACGCGAGGCTCCAGCCGAGCCGCAAAACCCCTCGGGAGGGCGAGGCTCCAGCCGAGCCGAAACCCCCCTCGGGAGGGCGAGGCTCCCGCCGAACCGCACATTCACCAACCGGACAAGCCGGTCGGCTCAGCAGGAGCTTCGCCCTCCCAAAGGGACGCAGCACAGCAAAAAAATCGGCAACGCAAGGCCCCCCAAGCCGCACATTCACCAACCGGACAAGCCGGTCGGCTCAGCAGGAGCTTCGCCTGCCCGAAGAAAGAAAAACCTGAGGCCGGAGACCCTGTTTTCGGGGTCGTTTCAGTTCTCCCTCGAACACTCACTGACCACCATCGCCGCGCCGCTCACATGCGCTGACTCGGAAAAAACCAAAAAAAAGACCCGGGAAGCTGCCTTCCCGAGTCTGTCAGATTTTCAATTTGAAACGACAGCCCACCGGCTGAGCACTCAGGACTGCACAATTGCCGCTGGGTTGACCAGTCGCCACAAGGCCTCATCAATCAACTGCTGCTCAATCGATTGCTCGCCAGACACCCCCGGAACCAGCGTCGGAACATGCGTCGCTACTGGTTCCATCGGAGCTGCGTCAGGCAGGCCCCGCTCAATCGCTGCAGCCTGATCTGCAGACGGTCGCTGCACGGTTCGTTCAGCCCGCTGCGGCAAAGACGCCAGCAACGCCTGCTGCGGCAATGCTTCCAAAGGCTGCCCAGCCGACTTCTCTGCCGCTGTCACACGAATGACAAAGGTCCCGGCATTGCTCCAGCCGCCGGATGTTCCCATCGAGTTGAATGCCCGCGCCCACCATCGGTAGGTGCTGTTCTTCAGTGCCATGCTGTCAGGCAGAGTGTAGAACGCCTGAGTCCCATCGGGGCTGACACCGTAAGATGACACCTGCAGAACGATGTTCTCGTTCCTCTCGAGATCACGAATCAGGATTTCATAACGGAAACTGGCTTTATCGTGCGTCCAGCTGAACAGTGGAGTATTGTCGTTCAGTGTACCGGTCGGCCCCAGCAGGGTCGGAGTCACCGGGTCCGGGACATCGATCCGAATGCGATAGTCGCTGCTCCAGTTGCTGTAGTCGCCGGAAACGTTGTAGGCCCGCACACGAGCCACATAGCTCTGTTCCTTCAGTCGCTTGTCAAAGGGTATCGTGAAGGACTTCTGAGTCAGCCCGAATTGATTGATATAGATCGACAACTGGCTGGTTCGAGGGTTCACCTCGTAGAGCAGGAACTGGTAGAACGGAGCATCCACGCCGGTTTGCCACGTGAAGGTCGGGTTGGCATTGTCCACCGAACCCGCCGGATTGATCGCCGGACCGGTGATCACGGGGATCTGCGGAGTCGGCTCGTCGATGGTGAATGTGTAGACGTTACTCCACTCACCCACCTCGTTGGCCGAATTGATGGCTCGCACCCAGCACCGATAGAAGCCCTGAGCCAGATTGGCAAGCGATGTGAATTTCGTTTCCCTGATGTCGCTGCGCCGAATGACCTGCGACTGCCCCGTCGTCACATTGTTCACCCACAGCTCGTACCGCACCGCCCGAATCGCGGATGTCCACTGGAACGTCGGATTCAGGGACGTCATCAGAGTCGACTTGTCGGGGTTCACCGGAGCTGTAATCGTGACCTTCCCCGGAGGCAGTACGTCCACCGTGAATGTCAGCGGAGCACTCCACTTGCCAGCCACGTTGTTGCCATTCACACCACGCAGCCACGCCGTGTACACACCCTGATCAAAGAAAGGCGGATCATAGAAATCGACAGTGCCCGAAATGTCCGTCTTCCGCAGAACCTGAGTCTTCCCGGTGGTCTTGTTGTTGACCCACAGATCGTAATAGGCCGCACTCTCAATCAGATCCCAGGTGAAGCGAGGATTCTGGCTGGTTGTGATGACGTTCGGAGATTTCAGTACAGGAGCAGCCGGGATCGGAGCCTTGATGGTGAATTCAACGCGACGACTCCAGCTGCTGAATTCTCCAATCGCATTGCCCGCTCGCACCTCGGCCGTGTAATTGCCATCACGCAGCGGAACAAAGTGGATGTACGTGGTACCAATGTAATTCGTCTTGTAGATCACCCGTTCTCCGGTGTCCACATTCATCACCAGCAGCTCATAAGCACTGGCATTCGCAGGCTTCGTCCACTCAAAGACCGGCAATGACAGCCCGATCTCACCAATCGGACGCAGGATGCTGGGAGTCCCCGGGGAAGGAATGTCCACAGAGAACGTAACGTAGTTGCTCCACTCAGACTTCAAACCACCAGTTGTCACTGCTCGCACACGCGCCTGAAAGTCGCCCTCCGCAAACTGCGTCAGTGCCTGATGCAGAGTTTTCACTTCATTGGCAGTATAGTAACTGGACACACCCGCCGTCAGGTTGTCCACCTGCAGCTCGTAGCTGGCAGCGTTCGAAGCAACCGTCCAGATAAAGGTTGGCAGCGGTTCACTGACGACGCCCGTCGGAGCCACCATCGTCGGAATGGATGGCAGCGGATTGAAGTTACCCGTCAGACTGTACTCGCCAACCGCTCCAGGCTCATCAATCGACGTCACCTCGAGGAAGTAACGCCCACGCTGCACCGTGGTGCTGAGCGATGCGTTCAGACTGGTCGACGGATCATCCTCAACCAACAGTGCACCGGATTCGGTATACAGCCGCAGGATCGGATCCAGATTCGTACCCGGATTCAGATTCAACCCCGGATAGAAACGGTTCACGTCCAGAGTCGTCAGGCTGATGGTCAACGGGCCGGCGTCCGCCTCAATCACGAAAAAGTCACTGTCACTGTTCGTCTCAAGCACGCCGTCCACGCCAACCACACCGTTGACCGCAGGAATCGACACGGCAGCAGTGCCAGTCGAAGCAAAGTCGTCCTGCCGGAAACGGAACGTCTGGTTGCCTGGCCGAGTCATCACGGCCATGTCATCCTGAATCCCACCGACGCCAAAGCTGGGACCGATATCCCACACGTCCCGCAAACCGGCATACGGAGTCCCCATGATGGGACCCAGACGGTTGTTGCCCGACCGATAATCGTTCGTACTGCTGTCAGTGCTCTGATGAAACAGACCAAACGCGTGACCACACTCGTGAGATCCGGCAACAGCCACATTCTTGGGCCATGGGTCAATCGCCGAAAACACAAACACACTGTTCGAAGCACCCGACGAAAATGAGTTCACAAAAGCCAGACCGTACGCGCCCGAGTTGCTCCAGCCACCATCACCGCCAATCACCACCCGCAAGGCCTCGAAATCGTTGATCGACGCTGGCTCAACAGTTGTCACATTGGCGTTGAACGGAGCAAAGTCCTCCGCCATGCGGTACCAGATCTCTTCAATTCGACGCAATTCCTCTGTGTTGTAGTCCGTTGCATCATTGTCCACGGTGAACGCCGGTGTGGTGAACGAATTCCCACCGTTCCAGTTGGAACTTTCCACGTGCCCGTCAAAATCCAGATAAATGCTGACCGGTGCACCAGGCAGGCTGTTCAGCACGGGAACCACCAGAGCAGGCACAATTCGCTGCTCAAGAACGTCCACCGCCGAAACACGACGCAACACCGCCCGACGACGCTGCGAAGCCGCCGAAAACATAGAACGAATTACGTGCCGGACGCCAGAATTTGATCCCATCGTTCAGTCCCGACAAACGTCACTGAAGAAAATCACAACCGGGCCGATGACGTGCGCCCGCCAATCCTGCCCACTGAACTCTGCCCGCAAACCACTGATCCAGCCGCGCCAGGGCGCAACCGAAGTACCTGCAGACGCACTCCCTGCTACTATCGGACGCAAATGCCTCTGAAAAACCAACAGAAGATTTCCACGAGACCGGATTGTCCAATCTGTTCCCGGATTCCTGGCAATCTGTACGGTCAGAAAAACGAGAGAATATGGGAAACCCGGGCTGCATGCTCCTGTTTTTTCGAAAAAAACAGTTCGGAACCCTGCCGAACACTCGGATTCCCCATACCACCGACACCTTTCCACTGCCCCCGACGTCGCCAACCCATCCTTTTTTGAAATAATCCGACGCCCCAATTCATCTACACCGTGTCGCAGGAGGTTTGGCTGATTTGACAACGGTTGGTCCACAACCTGCTGATGATCAAAATGCTCCGATTGGCTCACCACCACCGGATGCTCCAAACCCCCGCGCCGAAGTTGAAGTCGCCTGCCTGCAGCTCCAGAAAACACTCAAACTGTTCCTCCTCGGACTGCTCAGACAACCACAACTCGTAGAAGATGCCTATCAGAGAACTTTTGTACAGGCAATTCAGGCGGCTCATGCCGTCCGCCTGCCAACCCTCAAAGGTTGGCTGTTCCGAATCGCCCTCAACGAAGCTCGAGGAATCCTCCGCGAACAAAAACGACTGAACCCACCCGTCTCAACCACCAGTGAACATTCAGTCAACCCCGAACCCGCCCAGGGACTACTCCGTGAAGAAGTCCGACAGGCCGTCAAAGCATCGCTCAGAAACCTGCCAGCCGATCAGCAACAAGTCATTCATCGCCGTATCTACGAAGGAAAAACGTTTGCCGAAATCGCCGCAGAAATGAATCTGCCACTCGGCACCGTGCTCACATGGATGCGTCGAGGTCTCCTCAGACTTCGCGAAGATCGAAAACTCAGACAGCTCCTTGACGAATAACCCACACACACAATTCCTCCTGATGACCAGTGGAATTGACATGCAAAACAACACGACCACACCATCCGACCTGTCCTGGCTGCTGGCCCGCTGCGCCCTCGGGGAACTCTCGCCCGATCAGCAGGACCATCTTGAACAGCTGCTGCTGCACGATGAACAGCTCTGCCTGCAGCTGGCCGGCACTGTCGAACTCCTGCAGACACTCCGCCACATCCCCGCACCAGCGCCCCCCGCTTCCATCCACCCGGTCTCAGTCGCCACGCTTCGGCACCGCACCGCTCGCGGCCGCACACTCGCAGTCGCCACCACCGTCGCGGCTCTCGCTGCACTCGCACTGCTCGCCATTACACCCGGCTCCGCCCAGCCCGAAAACCTGGGTGATGCCGTCACTCTGTCTTCGCTGCTGCAAACCGAAAACCTCGAACACCGCACCAGCGACAGCGACTCATACACCACGGAAACCGATCTGCCGGAACCACCCGACTGGCTGCTCACCGCACTTGACCTCGACGAACAGAACTCCGAGAACGTGGCCCCCGCTGTCGATGATGAAGACGAAGTCCTGTTCTGAACCTGCCCCTGCCCAAGGCACCCGGTCCCCAGCATGCTCAATTCCCCGTTCATGATCGCCCTCGTCCTGCTCACCCTGCTGAGTGCCTCTGCTCACGCCCAGCAGTCAGGCCCCGTTGCGAACACACCGCAACGGCCACCAATCTCAGAACAGGACCGCACCGAAGCTCAGCAGTTCGTCGCCGAGCATCACCCTGAACTGGCCAGCCTGCTCAGCCAGCTCCAGAAATCACGACCCGCGGAATTCGAACGTGCCCTGAGGGAACTGGTCCCCCAGACTCAGGCCATCCAGCGGTCCAAAGAACGCAGTCCCGCTCGCTACGAATCGCTGCTGGCCGCCTGGAAAGTCGATTCCCAGATCCGCGTACTGATGGCCCGCTGGTCCCGCAAACAGGACCCCGAAACCGAAACCAAAGTTCGCGAACTGATCGCCCAGAGACAACAACTGCGACGCGAACAGACTCAGGCCGAAAAACAGCGACTCACCGAACAACTGCAGAAACTGGATGAACAACTGCAAACCCTGGAACAACCGGAGACTCAGCGCATACAGGCCGAATGGGAACAGCTTTCACGCCGAGCCACCACGGCGGCCAAACAGGCCGCAAAACAGAAATCCACACCAACCGCCGGCAAATCGGCAATTGGCAAACAGACCTCAGCAAAGGATTCCGCGGCAGCAGAACAGCCCTGAACAGGCCACCACTGATGCCACTGCCGTTCGCAGCCGTCGTCCGCTGCGAATGACAGACCCTCAATAACGGATGACAGCCCTCTTCCCTGTGCGGCAGCCGGATGCGGCAGCCTGAAAATTCAGTCTGAGACTGAGGTAACTCATGAAATTCCACAAGTCCCTCGCACTGTTCGCCACCCTGCTGGCAACCGTTGCCTCAACACTCCACGCCGATGAACCCCCGGCACCCGTCACAGTCTCGGTGGCTCAGCGGTTCGCTGCCGCCGATGCCGCGGAAGTACCGGACTTCCAGAAACATATCGTACCACTGCTCGGAAAACTCGGCTGCAACGGTCGCGCCTGCCACGGATCATTCCAGGGGCGCGGTGGATTCCGACTGTCGCTGTTCGGATACGACTTCGCCACCGACCACGACGAACTCTACGGTCGTGTCGATACTGAAACCGCTGCTCAAAGTCTGATCCTGCAGAAGGGTCTGATGGAAATCCAGCACGAAGGTGGCCAGCGACTGAAACCCGGCAGTTGGGAACATCACCTGATGCTGCGCTGGGTGCAGGCCGGAGCTCCCCCGCGAGTGCCGGACCCACCGTCCCTGCTCAGACTCGAAGTCACACCATCTGAAATCCTCTTCAACACCGCAGGACAGCAGCAGCCGCTCACCGCCATTGCCGTCTGGTCCAACGGTGTTCGTGAAGACGTCACGGCTTTGTGCCGTTTCCAGACAAACGATGACCAGATCGCCGACATCACTCAGAATGGACTGGTGACGGCTGCCGAACCCGGTGACACTCACGTTGTCGCCTTCTATGACAGCGCCGTCGTTCCGGTGCCTGTGATTCGCCCGGTGACACCACAGTTCGGTGATCAGTATCCGCAGGTCGCGGCCCCCACAAGGATCGACGAACTTGTGGTCCAGAAACTTCGCAAAATCGGTGTTGTCCAGTCGGATACCTGCTCGGACGCAGAATTCCTCCGCCGCGCCAGCCTCGATGTGACCGGCACCCTGCCAACACCCGCCGAAATCCGCGAATTCCTCGCCAATCAGTCCCCGGACAAACGTGCCCGCAAAATTGACGAACTGCTCGAACGACCCGGCTACGTGGCCTGGTGGACCACCAGAATCTGTGACATCACCGGCAACAGCGACGACAAACTGAATAACGTCACCCCCGTGCAGGCCGAAGCCTCAAAACAGTGGTACGAGTGGGTGGAAAAACGAGTCCGCGAAAACATGCCGTGGGACCGCATCGTCGAAGGCATCGTACTGGCCAACAGCCGCAATCCTGGTGAAACCTATCAGCAGTACTGCGAAAACATTTCCCGACTGTACCACAAGGATGGTCCCGGAGCTTCCGGGTATGCCGAACGTCAGGGGCTGGCACATTTCTGGGCCCGCCAGAACTTCCAGACGTCGGAAGATCGAGTCATCGCGTTCGCCTACACCTTTCTTGGCACCCGCATCCAGTGTGCTCAGTGCCACAAACATCCGTTCGACCAGTGGACGCAGGATGACTTCAAACAGTTTGAAGGATTCTTCAAATCCACAGTCGGTCGCCAGAACGCACGGCCGGACGCCAAAGCCGACTACGACAAAATGCTGGCCGAGCTGCAGGGTACAGAAGGTCTGAAAGGCAATGACCTGCGACGCGTCCTCGCGGAGCAGCTGGCGAAGGGCGCCACTGTACCACTCGGCGAAGTCTACACCACCAAAGTGCAGGCCCGCGCTGCCAATCGCAATCGACCCGCAACACCCGCTCAAAGACGCGGCAACGGACCGGCACCGGCCACCGCCAAAATCCTCGCCGGACCCGTCGTTGATCTCACCCAGGTCGAAGATGCTCGCCAGCCTCTGATGGACTGGCTGCGTTCACCGGAAAATCCACTGTTCGCGAAAGCCTTCGTCAACCGAGTCTGGGCGTCCTACTTCAATGTGGGCATTGTGCAGCCCGCCGACGACCTGAACCTGGCAAATCCGCCCGTCAATGCCCCGCTGCTGGACTACCTCGCGAAAGGCTTCATCGAACATCAGTTCGACATGAAATGGCTGCATCGCGAAATTCTCAACAGCCGCACCTATCAGCTCAGCTGGATCCCCAACTCCACCAATCGCCACGACGAACGCAACTTCAGCCGCGCTGTACCGCGACGGCTGCCCGCGGAAATTGCCTGGGACATCATGATGCAGGCCTCGCTCAGCACCGAAAAGAACTCCGAGTTCGTCACGGCGCTGGACAAACGGGCTCTGTCGATCCCGGGATCCGGGCTGCGGCAGCGAAATCGCAATCCCGCAGACTACGCACTCACAGTCTTCGGACGGTCGATTCGCGAAAGTAACTGCGACTGCGATCGCTCCGATGAACCCAGCCTGCTGCAAACCATCTTCGTCCAGAATGACGGCCAGGTGCTGTCGATGCTGGATTCCCAGGATGGCTGGCTGGCCGAAACCTGCAAGCAGAATGGTCTGCAATTCACACGCAAAAGCAGTGACGACGCGGCAGCCGCACAACAGGCCCGTGCTCGCACACAACTGAAAACTCGCTTCAAGGAACAACTCAAAAAACTCGAAGAACAACTGGCCGCTGCCGAAGAAAAACAGGCCGAAAAACAGATCGCTTCGCTGAAGGCACAGATTCGCAAACTCCGAGATCAGGCTGTTGCTCGCGGAGTCATCGAAGCGGATGCTGCAGACGTGGCAGCCGCGGAACAACAGGCAGTGGCTCAAGGCACACCGCAGCTGAATACCGACGCCATCATCACCGATGCATGGCTCAGGACACTTTCACGCATGCCCACCGACAACGAACTGCAGACAGCAAAAACCTGGATCGCAGAATCAAAGGACCCCGTCGAAGGCATTCGCGGAGTCCTCTGGGCCCTGCTGAACACTCGAGAATTCATCGTCAACCACTAGCCCCCTGCCAAACCAACCACTCAAACCCGTAGCCCGGGCATTCCTGCCCGGCCCAACCCCTTAGGAGCTCCCCCGATGGCAATCTTCAAAAACTGTGACGGCACAACCCGACGTGACTTTCTGCGAGCTGGCGTGTTTGGCACCACCGGCCTGACCCTCGCCAGCTACTCACAACTGGCAGCGGCCAGTCATGTCAATCCAAACGCCAAAGGCAAGGCTGCTATCTTCGTCAATCTGAATGGTGGCCCGTCGCACATGGACACCTTCGACCTGAAGCCCGATGCCCCGTCCGAATACCGCGGAGAATTCAACCCGATCCAGACCTGCCTGTCGGGTGTCACGATTTCCGAGCATCTGCCGAAA
This sequence comes from uncultured Planctomycetaceae bacterium, assembly GCA_903896675.1. Classification (GTDB taxonomy): domain Bacteria; phylum Planctomycetota; class Planctomycetia; order Planctomycetales; family Planctomycetaceae; genus SXXK01. Next base: position 2,910 of record CAITYU010000125.1, on the reverse strand, counting down.
CTGGCAGCCTGCATGGACAAATTCACGCTGCTCCGCGGAGTGTCTCACTCGGTGGCAGCTCACGAGCTGGGTACGAAGTATGTGAATACCGGCAACCGTCCGCTGCCGTCGCTTGAGTTTCCAGGTTACGGGGCGGTGATCACGAAGGAGCGACCGGGGCAGGAAGAACTGCCGTCGTTCGTGGCCATCCCGAACAGTTCGCAGCGTCCCGGTTATCTGGGCGTCAAGTATGCTCCCATGAACACCACCTCCACCCCGGTGATGGGTCAGGCGTATCGCGTCCGCGGGATCACGATGGCTGGCGGACTGACGGTTGAGGATCTGGAACGTCGGCGTGGCTTGCTGACGCAGATCGACCGCACCTTCAGTGATGTGGAAAAGGACAGTCAGTTGCTGGACGGCATGGATGAATTTGGTCGTCAGGCTCACACGGTGATCTCCTCCACGAAGGCTCGTGAGGCCTTTGACATTTCGAAGGAGTCGCCTGAATTTTCGCAGGCCTTCGGAACCACTCCGCTGGGTGCCAGCTGCCTGCTGGCACTGCGTCTGGTGGAATCGGGAGTTCGCTTTGTGACGGTCAGCAACGGTGGCTGGGACACTCACAACGACAACTGGACGGCCCTCAGGACGCGACAGTTGCCGCCGCTGGACGAAGCGCTGTCAGCCCTGTTCAATGGCCTTGCGGCGCGTGGCCTGCTGGATTCCACTGTGGTCTATGTCACCGGAGAATTCGGTCGGACTCCGAAGATCAACTCCACACGCAATGGTCGTGACCATTATCCTCGCAACATGTTCATGCTGCTGGGTGGTGGCGGAGTCCGTGGTGGTCAGGTGCTGGGCGAAAGCGACGAGACGGCATCGATGCCGAAGCACGAAGGCTTTTCACCTGACGATGTAGCCGCCAGCTTCTATCATGCGATGGGTATCGATCACACCTACGAATATCACACCTCGACCGGTCGTCCGGTGATGATCGTGCGTGACGGTCGAGTCATTCCGCAGTTGTTCAGCTGAGGACTGGCCGCAGGTACAACCCACAGCAGCCGGCGTCAAACCGCCGGCTGTTTTTTTGTTTGCCCGCTGCCCGCTGCCCTGCCCCCCGGCTGCCCGGCAGGACCTGCAATTCTTATACGTCTTATGGGTCCCATAAGACTCATGGGTCCCATGGGTCCCATGGGACTCACAGGGCCTTCATAATCCATCAAACGCACCCGCATTCGTGTCCATTCGTGGTTCAAACCACCCCTGCATACGCAGCTCAGCCGCCAGCCACGCTCGCCACAATCTCGTCCGTCTGCTGCGGACTCAGACGCGTTCGAATCGCATCCCGCAGCTCCGGAGTCGCGAACAGGCGAACCTTCTTCACGCAGTCATCGAATTGAGTTCGCGCCATTGAGTCGACAATCGGTGACACTTCCCGCAAAGGACGAAACCGCTGCTCAGACGGCAGAAAAATGTCCACCCGGAACTCCACTTCCCGGTGCTGGGGCGGAGCATCCACGAGCAGATCCAGACGACCGACCGAATATCCCACCGCTGCACCAAGACGTTCTGCCAGTTGCTCAGAACACACGGCCAACTGCTGACAGGTCATCTGCCGAAACTGACGATACAAACGCTCTTCATGAAAAATGCTGTACTCGGCCACCCGCTTGTACAGCCCGCGTCTCAGCCCGAACAGGCCTTCCGTCAGACGCTCAGCCGCACCTCCTGCTGCCACATCCCGCAACCGCCGGATCAGATCGGATTCGGACATCCGAAACAGTTCGTTCAGATCCAGTTGCGGCAGCAGTTCCAGAAAGGCCCTCGCAAACATCGTCGTGGCACTGCGAACTGCATGATGCCAGTAGACTTCGGTGAACATGACGTACCGCGCGAACACCATCATTTCAGCGGCAGTGCGACCTTTCGATGTGATTGCAAGACCGTCTCCGGCCGCATTCACAATCAGGGAATTCATCAGGCGATGCCGGTCAAAATGGCGACCGTACGGCACACCGCAGTGCTGACTGTCCCGGGCAAGGTAATCCATCTTGTCGATATCGATCGGGCCTGACAGGATGGAACGCCGCAGGCGACTGGAGGGTGTTGAGGTTCGCGCGATCAGTACGTCGAGCACCTCTTCCGGCGCGATCCCCCATTCGCTCTGCAGGATGCCACCCAGTTCCGTACCCGGTCCGATGAATTCACGAGCAAATGCTTCGTGTGGCGGCATCTGCGGCAACGCCATATCCTCGATCGGATGACAGAACGGCCAGTGCCCGATGTCATGCAGCAGCGCCGCCACAATCAGCACTTCAGCGTCATGCACCGACACCGTACTGACAAACCGGCTGTCGCGACCAAGCTGCCACAGATACCGCAGAGCATTATGATAGACGCCAAGAGCATGTTCGAAGCGGGTATGAGTCGCCCCGGGGTAGACGCGGGACGCCAGTGCCAGTTGAGTAATATGGCGGAGCCGCTGAAATTCGGGCGCGTCCACAATGGCCCGCACCCGCGACGTAAACGGGACGTCCTGCTCCACTGGAATCCGCAGAACGCCAATCGACGCGCCTGTCTGAGCCAGTTCCGGGATGTCTGAATAAGGATGCTGCATCACCGAATTCTGCCGGCTGCCCGGCAAATGTGCAACCACCAGCATCTGCACGCCCCCGCTGGGAAGACGCCCCTCGGGAAGGCGCCCCTCGGGAGGGCGTTCCTCGGGAGGGCGAGGCTCCCGCCGAGCCGAACGCCAGTGCCCAGTAATCAGTGTTCAGTAATCGCAAAGTCCCCTCGGGAGGGCGAGGCTCCCGCCGAGCCGGACATCAGTGCCCAGTAATCAGTGTTCAGTAATCGCAAAGTCCCCTCGGCAGGGCGAGGCTCCCGCCGAGCCGAACGTCAGTGCCCAGTAATCAGTGTTCAGAAACC